>CBJLQC010000384.1:0-3434 GCA_966424955.1 uncultured bacterium
ACCCTTCCCAGATGCAGATCGCGGTGAGATGCGGCGGCTGAAGCGCGGCGGCGCGCCACTGGCTGCTCGCGTAATAGGAGATGCCGTTCAGACCCACCTTGCCGCTGCACCACGGCTGGGCTGCGACCCATTCGATGCAGTTGTAGAAATCGCGGTTCTCGCGCGCGTTGTTGTGATTAAGATAGCCGGGCGAGCGGCCGGCCCCGCGCGAATCGACACGCACGCAGACATAGCCGTCCGGCACCCACTTCTCGGGATCGACCACTTCCCAGCTCTGATACTGATTGGTGCTGCCCGCGACCGCATCCGGGTAGTCGCGCGCCATGATTTCCCATGCCGTCTTGTAGCCTTCCTGGAACGCGAGGCCCTTGCCGTACGGCCCATAGCTCACGAGCGCGGGATAGCGACCGGGCTCGATCGGCCGAAACACGTCGGCCCGCAGCACGATGCCGTCGTCCATCGTGATCGGCACGTCCCAGTCGATGCGCATGCCGTCGCGGATTTCACTCTTGTAGTCACTCATGGATTTTCCACTCCAATTGAAACAAACAATCCAGCAGCGCTACGCGTAATCTCCGGCGAGCGCTCCACCATAAAGGCTGTCAGCATTGTCGCTTGCCGTCAAAATGGCTTTGCGAACATCTTCACGCATCACATCCAAAACACGGAACTTTCCACCCACTTTCGCCACAGACTCGATGCGCCGGTAAATTGCGGGATGCGTCTCGGCGTAGCGCGCCAGGCCTCGCAACTTCGGCAGAGCGTTCGCCAGATGGGTACCGTGCGGATCAACGATGTCCACAACCACCGATCCGTTCGCCGCTTCGCAGAAGAACAGGAAATCCGCGCGGATAATACTCGCCTTCCACATAGGCGATGCCCAGTGAGTCCTGGGTGGGCCGGCTGGGATTGCGATACCAGAACCTGAAGCCTTTGCGCTGCATTTCGGTCCCTCGCACCATTGGAATTATTTTTCCGGCAACGGCCCCAGTTGTTCAACCTTGTCGGCCACTGCCCGACAGGCAGTTACCAAGTCAGTGACCAGCCGCTCGTCCACGTTGAGATCGCCTTCGTACTCGCCGGAGTTGCGAACATCGTGGCATTTTGCCAGCACCCGCCATACCTCGGGCCCCAGGCCCAATGTATGCGGCAGAACCTGAAAAACGATGTAACGATGTGCGGCGCGATAACCATGCCATCGTAAAGCCGCGAGGCACAGGGCATGCGCTGCGTTGTAGCCGAGGTCGAACCGGCTTTCGAGCGAGTTATCCCGCTTGCCGGCGTCCCGAAGCCGCGCCAGCGCCGCGCGTTTCAGCCCCAAGAACTCCTTTGCGTCCGGCGGTTCCTTCCGCAGCGCTTTGCCCGGTCCGGCGAGATTCTCAAGTGCGGAGGGCATGCTCGTCACCAACGAGCCATATCCTGGGTTGCGCCAACACCCGCGTAATGAAGGCGTTCTTCTCCTTCAGCCGCTTTCGCATGTCGCGCCGCGTGTACACCGTGGGACTCACTTGGCGCTCGAGCGTCTTAGCCGTCTCCTCCAGTGCACCGAACACCTCGCCGTAAGTCAGCTCGTCGCTGACCACCATCAAATCCACATCGCTCGCGGCGGTGTACTCGGATTTGGCGATTGAGCCGTAAATAAACGCGGCATGGATGCGATCCCGCAGCGGCGACAGTCCCGCGCGAACGACATCGGCCACGCCGGATGTCTTGACAACCAATCCACGCAATTCTGCGAATACGGGTGCGGCCGGGTTGGCCTGATAGTGCTTCTGCCGGCCCATGCGCTTGACCGTAACGAGTCCCGTCGCGGCGAGCTTTGCGAGCTCACGCTGTACGGCACCGGTCCCTGTGCCAGCCAAGGCGATCACTTCGCTCGCGAAGAAACTGCGGTCCGGGTTGCCGAACAAGACGCCCAGCACGCGCTGCTGTGCTTTCGAGAAGAGCGCGTCAGCCAGGCTGGATGGTCGCTCGTCCGGCGTCCGGTGAGCGGGTTTCTTCTTTCCCATTTTGGGTATGATAAACCCCAATATGGGAAACTTCAATACACGATGCCAAGAGAGGGCATATCTCACGGACAGTATCGGACCCGCTTCCCGGCGATTTATCGCTGCCTCACCACGTCAACTTATTTGGCTGGAATGATCGGCAGCATCAGCCAGGAATTGTACTTGCCGCCGGCATAGATCGTGTTCTCGGCGCCGGCGTTGTAGTCGGCGTGATAGTGGGTGTAGGGCGCGCTCCCCACGCCGTCCCGGGGCTGAATGTCGAGCCGGATGCGATGCCCTTTGGCGAACACCATGCTGGTCGGCCAGATTTCCACTTGACACTCAACCGGCTCGTTCGGTTGCAGCCACCAGCGTTCGTTGTGCGCGTGATAAGGTCGATACGGCAGGGTTCTCTGCTCGTCGAGCTTGCGATGCGAGGCGCGCAGCCAGCCTTTGGTCACGCAGGGAATCGCCTGCGCGTGCTGACCGACCTCGCAGACGTCCTTGCCATCGGGGCCGATGTTGCGCAGCGTGGCGAAGATGTCCATGTCTTCCGACGTGCTCGAGACCCACAGGTTGAGCACGATCGGGCCGGTCACTTCGGTATCCTTCTCGAGCGGCGGCGTCTGGAACGAAACGCCGGTGCGGTTGAGCGTGCCGTGGGAAGTCGCGAGCGACGAACCCGACGCGACGCCGGCACGCGTCATGCCGGTTGCCGAATAGGTGAGCTTGCCTTCCTTTTCGGCAACGGCGGTCGCGAGCCGCCCCTCGACGGCATCGGGATCGCCGGACGCCTCGCGCTCGACTTGGAGGTACATCTTCGTCCATTGCGTACGGGCGAGGGGCCATTCGTTCTCCGTGCGGAAGGCGTAGGGCTTGGTGCTGCCGCCGGTGCGGATCTCGAGCTTGACCGGCGGCTCGTCCATGATTCCGGTGTCGATGCCCTTCAGCCAGTGGTCGAACCAGCGCAACTGGTCCATGCGCCCTTCCTCGGAATGGAACGGGTGAAAGTGCGTTCCGGTATGGATGCGCAGCTTCTTGTGTTTCGAGGCTGCGCACATGAAGCCTTCGGTGTTGCCGCGCAGGTGCATCGCGAAGCCGCCCCAGTTGCCGACGCTGTAAAGCGGCACGGTGATTTTGTCCCATTGCGCGCTGCACAGCCGCCACTGCTCGGAATCGAGATCATTGCGCATGTAGTTCCACATCATGTCGTTGTGGAAGGCGTCCGGGTTGTAGCTGCGCGGGCGTCCGAGGAGCTGGTGCGCGGTGTGCGTCAGCCACCAGTTGCCGATGAAACCCAGCGCGAAGATCCCGCCGTGGTACGCCTGGTCGCGGTACTGATCGGCGCGACCTTCCCACGGCATGATGGCCTTGAGCGAGGGCGGCTGGAGGTTGGCGGCGCGCCACTGCGAGGCCGCGTGATAGGAAATGCCGAGCATCCCGACA
>CBJLQC010000385.1:0-3424 GCA_966424955.1 uncultured bacterium
TGACCGGCGCGGGCAAGCTCGACATTTTGCCGGCCACGAAGACGGAGCCGTTGATCAGCGTGCCGCACGTCGAGCCGGCGATCAACGTGGAGTATGGCCGTTATCTCGCGCATGCCGGCGGCTGTGCCGGCTGTCATGGTCATGGCTTCTCGGGTGGGCGCGTCGCCGGTCCGCCCGGACTGCCGCCCGCATCCAATCTCACGCCGGGCGCCGCCCTCAGGTCGTGGACGGCCGCCGATTTCTTCCAAACGATGCGCACCGGCGAACGACCCGATGGCACGCGCATGAACGAGTTCATGCCGTGGCGGCAATACGCGCATATGACGGATGACGAGTTGCAAGCGATCTGGCTTTATTTGCAGAGCTTGCCGGCCAAGCCCTTCGGCCACAAGTAGCCCTGTTTTATCCACCGGCCGACCGACTATCACTTGCCCCAGGAGGATGACTTGTTCGCGGTTGTCGCGCTTCTCGCCTTGCAGCAAACGCTCGCGCCGGTCGAACGCCGGATCGTCACTCACATCGACGCCGACGCAGCGCAGGCCGTCGATTTGCTGCGCCGCACCGTGGAAATCAACAGCGGGACCCTCAACCGTGACGGTGTGCGTCGTAATGCCGAATTGCTCCTGCCGGAGTTCCAAAAGCTGGGCTTCAGCGCGCGTTACGAAGCGCTGCCGGATTCCCTGCGGCGCGGCGGGCACCTGATCGCCGAGCGCCAGGGCTCACGCGGCAAGCGCGTGTTGTTGGTCGGGCATCTCGACACGGTATTCGAGGAGGACCATCCATTTCAGCGCTTTCAGCTGATCGATGATTCCACCGCGAGCGGCCCGGGCGTCCAGGATATGAAGGGCGGTAACGTTGTCATCCTCCACGCATTGCGCGCGCTGCATGCCGTGGGCGCACTCGCCAACACGACGGTCACGGTCGTGCTCACCGGCGATGAAGAGTCGGTGGGCCATCCGATCGCGGTCGCGCGCGCGGCACTCATCAACGCCGCGCGCAACAGCGACGTGGCCCTGGCTTTCGAGGGCGGCTCCCGCGATCAGGATGGCGACATGTTCGTGGCGGCCCGGCGTGGCTCGAGCGGCTGGACCTTGCGCGTTACCGGCCATACCGCGCATTCGTCGGGCATCTTCGGTCCGCGCACCGGCGCCGGCGCCATCTTCGAGGCGGCCCGTATACTCGACCGGTTCTACGGCGAGATCCGCGGCAACCGCAATGTGACGTTCAATCCCGGGATCATCGTGGGCGGCGATCAGGCCGAGCTGCGCGCGGCCGATGGCGTGGCCGCCGGCAAGAGCAACATCGTGGCAGCCACCGCGCTGGTACGCGGCGATCTGCGCACGCTCACCGATGAGGAATTGCAGGGCACACGGGCAAGCATGCGCGCCATCGCCGCGCAGAATCTGCCGGGCACGAGCGCCGAGATCAGCTTCGAGGACCGTTACCCAAACATGCCGCCGACCGCCGGAAACCTCGATCTTTTGCAGCGCGTAGATGAGATCAATCGCGCCCTCGGCCTGGGCGCCGCGCGTGCCTTCGATCCGGCCAGTCGTGGCGCCGGCGACGTCTCTTTCGTCGCGCCCATGCTGGCCGCAATCGATGGACTGGGACCGTACGGCAGCGGCTCGCACAGTGAGGACGAGCGCGTCAACCTGAACTCGATGCGCGCCGCGACCAAGCGTGCGGCCCTGCTGATCTACCGGCTCACACGTTGAGCAGTCCACTTGCCATTTGCGCAATGGCGGTGGCAATCTTGTCCCAACCACTCCAGGCAGGTGTGTGACCCATGGCAGTAGACCGCGGCGAGATAGACCAGCAGCTCCAGGCGATTCGCGAGAGCGACCAGTGGTGGGAGCAACGCGAGTTCCGCGAGCTGGCGCACCTCATGTACGCCGGCGAGCGCTTGCTGGGGCTGGTCAATGGCAAGCTGTTGGGACGCATGCCGCGGCCCCGTGCGCCGCGCCGCTGGCTGATCGTCGCCACCACGCAGCGGCTGCTGTGCCTGCATAACGGCCCGCTGGGACGCAGGCAGATCCAGATCCTGCCCGACATGGTCACGCGCGTCTATCACAGCAGTCGCGTGCGCAACTATCAGATCCACATCAGCACGACCGTACAGAGCTACCGAATCCGCATCCCCAAATCGGAAGCGTTCCGCTTCGTGCAAGCGCTCTCCACGCTGATGCCGCGGGAAGCGCTGCACCGGCTGAGTCCCAGTCTGGAAGCGTTGTCGTGGGTGCCCGGTATGTCGACCGTGGCGGCGCTGCCGGGTGTCGAGCGCATGCTGACCAAAGCGACCGTGCTCACCGCACACGATCCATCCGTCCGGAGCGAAATCCAGCGACTGGAAGCGACCGTCGAGCGGCTACAGCAGGAAGTGGAACGACTTCACGAGCACGTCGCGTTCCTCGAGCAGCTGCTCGAATCCCGCGCCGAGACCAACCTGCTGACGGAATCCACGCCCGATCGCTAGTCCCGCTCGACGCGGGCGATGAAGCAGCCGGCCTCCGCGTTGCGGAGGTGTGCGTAATCGACGCTTGCATCCGTCAGCACGTCCGCGATCACGGCTTCGATGTCCCCC
Organism: uncultured bacterium; assembly: GCA_966424955.1. Lineage (GTDB taxonomy): Bacteria > Gemmatimonadota > Gemmatimonadetes > Longimicrobiales > RSA9 > CBJLQC01. Next base: position 2,582 of record CBJLQC010000385.1, read on the forward strand.
GTCTTCACGAAGATCTGGTGCAGCAGGCGCCGACCCGCGCCGTATCCCTCGACGACGAGCGGCAAATCGCGCAAATCGGCGGGTATGCCGGCACCGGCAAAGGGGGTGCATTCGCCGCGATGAACGAAGACCGGTCCCGGCAATGGATACGACGCGTAGCCTTCAAACGGATTGTAGGTGAACAGAATCCTGTCCTCCGCTCCGATCGCGAACGTCTGCAGGCACGACCGGCAGGGCCCATAGCCGGCTGCGGCCTCGACATGCGCCGGATGGCCGTATTGCGGGGACTTCATTTCACGGCGAACGGAATCACTGATCTCCGCCGCAATGGGGGACACACGATAAGCAAACATATCGGCAGCGTTCTCCAGTTGAGTGCGCTGCCAAGATGTGACCGCCGGGGCCAGCGAAGCGACCCGATTCCTGCGCGCTACGCGGGCGGCGCTGCTACCACGCTCAGAATGCGGGTGACCTGGTTGCGGTGCAGCAGGTCGTGTGCAGCGTACAGCTTGACGAGGTGCGCCAGGCTCTCTTCGCCGCGCTCGGCGTGGATACCCACACGCCCCAGCTGTGCCGGCGCCGCGCGCCGGATCAGCCGCAGATTGGCGCGCCGCAACACTGCGAAGGTCTCCAGGGCATGGGCCGGGTCGAGTTCATCGTACCACAGGCTGTTAGCCCACGCGTCCTGATCATAACCCTGAATCGCGGGACGCTCGTGCGCCAGGATCATGCGGAAGCGCCAGCTGCCCACCAGCTCCGAATCGGCCAGGTGCGCCAGCACGTGCTGCACGGACCATTTACCCGGCGCCTCACGCGTGGCCAGCTGCTCGAGCGAGGCAGGCG
>CBJLQC010000386.1:0-3417 GCA_966424955.1 uncultured bacterium
ATCATCGGGCAGACAGCGCACGACTCGCCCGTCCGCGGTCTGACGCAGCAGCCCCGCCCCTGACGTGAGGTCGGCCGCCACGCTGTCCGACACGAGCGGGCGCAGCTCGATGTAGCGCACCTGCGCCGTGCCGCTGAGCCGCACCGTTTGGGCGAGCGCCGGCGGGCAGCACAGCAGGAGCAATAGGACGACGGGCGGACGCGCGCGGCTCATGAATCCCCGCGTGCCGCCGCGCCGGTCTGCCCGTCCGGAATCTTGTGGCAGCCGGCACACGCGCCGCCGCTCTCGTGCGCGCGCCGGTCTTCGTGGCAAAGCACACAGAGGTTGCGTGATGCGTCCGCGGCCGGTGCCACTCGTTCGGCATGACACGCGGCGGCACCACACGTCAGATGCGCGGAACGCGGATGCGCGGCCTGCGGTGGCTTCTGGTGGCAGCTGCTGCACTCTGCTTCAGCGCGATGATGCTGTTCGTGACAGGAGGCGCATTCCCGGCTCCGCGCCAGGGTGACCGGCGTGGCGTGACACGTCCCGCACGCCACCCGCTCGTGCATGCGGTGCGCGAAGGGCAGCCGCCGCACGCGTGCGGTGTCCCACACGCTCAGGGTGAGCGCGGTGAACGCGGCTTCGACACTCCCCAGCTGATCCTGCGAATGACAGTCGCGGCAGGCGCTCGCCCGCTCGCGCGCATGATGGCATGCCGCGCAATCGCGCGGCGTGCGAATGAAGCTGGCGCGATGCTGGTCACCCGTGCCGTGGCAGGTCCGGCATGATACCGACTCGTGCCGGCGGTGGTCGAAGGGACGGGCGTTCGTCCTCGCGGCGGTTTCCAGACCGGTGGCGGCAATGCCCAGGAGTGCCGCGAGGACGAACCACAAGCGCGACTGCATGGCGAAACTACTTGGTGCCGACCAGATCGATTAGCGGCCTCGATGTAATCTGGTAATCGATCTCAATCTGTTTGATGCTGGCGTGCAGCAGTGCCTCGACCAGGAATGGATTATGGGCCGCCGATCCCGGCTTCTTCGCCAGCGAGGCATTGAACTTCGCACCCTCGCCCGTGGTGTACCGGTTGTCCGTCGTGCTGAACTCGGTAGCAGGTATACGCGCGATCAGGCCGTCGATCTCCAGGATCAGGGCATTGATGCGATCCTCGGCCACGGTAAACGCCGACCGGGCGGCCGTCTCCGTCAGATGGCACGTCGTGCATGCCCGGAAGGAGCGCTCCGTCAATGCGCAGTCGGTCACCTCGTTCGGGATGCCGGTGGCAGCGTCCACGCACGGAATCGCCTGGAAGCTGTGGCCGGTGGCACGGAACGCGAAGTTGCCCGTGGCCGGATCATTGATCTCGTAGCTGTTCACGTGGCACGTCGCGCACAGGCGCGGGTTCCGATCACTGCCATGACTGCCTACGATGGCGCCCGGCGGATACGCGAAGTTCGGCGGGAACCAGCCGGCCTCGCCCAACAGCAGCGGCCCTTCCGGCGAGTGCGGACCGGCCGCCGACGCGACATCCGGGTTCGCGCGCCGCAGATGGCATTTCATGCACAGGTTCTGTTCGATGATCGGCACGTCCATCGGGAAGCGCAGCTGACCTGCGTTGCGTGCATCATGCGGGTCGTGGCAGACCGGGCAGGTCACGGCCAGGTGCTGCTGCGCGCCGGTCTCCGTGAGGAAGGTCGACTTCACACCCCACCCCGCCAGGATCCCCTTCGCCTCGTGACAGCCGATGCAGTTGGCGTTGGTGGCGCGTGACACGATGACCCGGGCATGGCGTGACCCCTGCCATTCTTCGACAAAGGGTTGATGCGTGCCCGAATGGCACTCGCCGCAGCCGCGATCCAGCGCGGTGTCTACCGCCAGTGTGGCCAGCGGCTTGTTGTTGGCGTCCGGGTTCATCACGTGTGTGAGCCCCGGCCCGTGGCAGGACTCGCACTGCACATCCTGATAACGATCGCTCTTGGTGGCGACGTAACCCACGTCGCCGGTCGAGATGTTGCCCATGGCCGAAATGCTGTGGCACTTCTCGCACAGTGCCTGTGACGCCCCGCTGGCCTGCAGCGTCTGCCACGCGCCGGCGTGCCGGGTCTCCTGCCACTCGACCTGTTTGCCGACGTGGCAATTGCCGCACGTCGTCTTTTTCGTGGCTACCGACGAGTAGCCCAGGAATGAGCCGGCCGCGGCGGGCGGATCTTCGAACGCGGCCGCGTCCCGGTAAACGATCTGGTCGTTGCATGCGGAGAGCGCGCAGAGGAGGAGGATCGACAACGCGCAGTGCGAGCTGCTGGTAAAGCGGTTCATGTAGGCTCCACGGAATTAGAGGCCAACGCGATTGACCGAACTGACTGCTTATCCTGCAAACGCCGCGAGGCGTGATCTTCCGTTTTGCCAACAATTATTGGAATACGTAGCTATGATTTTATCTCAGCAGTTGAGAAACAATCGCAGCTGTTAGACAGGCATGTCAGGTAATTGCTTACCAGGGAGGTCCGGACTTTTCCCCTCCCACGCAGAACCGCGCGTGCAAATTCGCGCACGATAGTGACACCGAGTATTAATGGCGCCGCCGTAGCGGCTGGGTGGGTGTCCTGATATTCAGGCAATTGCTGATTGTTTTTGCCGGCGCGTTCGCCAGCTTTGCAGGCAACCGGAGGCTATCATGATTCCACTCGCAGCCGCCGCAACCGAGTTCCTGTCACAGAAGCGCATCGCGATCGCGGGCGTGTCCGCCTCGGGCCCCAACTCCGCAAACGTCATCTACCGTCGCATGCGCGACGACGGGTACCAGGTCTTCGCGGTCAATCCCAACGCGGATTACGTCGAAGGCGACGTCAGCTATCACTCGATCGCAGAAATTCCGGGTGGCGTCGATGGCGTAGTCGTCGGCACTTCACCGGCACACGCGCGCGCGGTTGCCCAGGAGTGCATCGACCTGAGGGTGCCGCGCGTGTGGTTCCATCGCGCGGTTGGCACGGGCAGCTACTCGGGGCCGGCCGTCGAGGCCTGCGAGCATGCCGGGCTCAGGGTGATCGCGGGCGCGTGCCCGATGATGTTCCTCGAGCCGACCGACACCGGGCATCGCTGTCTCAAGTGGTTTTACAACATGACCGGCAAGCTGCCTCGCGAGTGCAGTTACCAGGCTTGACCGGCAGGAGGCATATATGGCGTATCCGAGGAAGCATCGAGGGCGTCGCAAGATCGGCAGCCGGCGTCGCCGATTGCGCCACCGGTTGAAGCATCACATCAAGTAGGAAAGACGACCGCTCATTCGACACCCAGGCGTATGTGAAAGCCGGGTGGCCGCTGTCACGAGCACCGCACCCGCACGCGGCCCTGCACCCGCATGTCGTGACACGAGCACCTGCACCCTGCACCACGGCCGCACATCGTAAAACACGTGCCCGAGTCGCGTGTACTGCG
>CBJLQC010000387.1:0-3415 GCA_966424955.1 uncultured bacterium
ACTGGACCAGGTCGTTGGTGCCGATCGAGAAGAAATCAGCGTAGCGCGCCAGCTTCGCGGCCGTCAGGGCGGCCGCCGGCGTCTCGATCATGATGCCCAGCTTATAGCCGCCGTTGAAGGAAACCCCGGCCGCTTCCAGCTTCTTCTGCTCCTCGAGCAGCATCTTCCGGGTGCGCCGGACTTCGTCGATCTCGTTCACGAGCGGCAGCATGATGCGCACATCACCGTGCGCGGTCGCGCGCAGGAGCGCGCGCAGCTGCGCGCGGAAGAGCTCGGGCGTGTCCAGGCACACGCGTATCGCGCGCCAGCCCAGGAACGGATTCTCTTCCGGCGGCATGTGCAGGAACAGCGGGAACTTGTCACCGCCCAGGTCGAACGTGCGGATGTAGACCGCATGATCGGGGAAGACTTCCGCCACTTCCTTGTAGCAGCGGTACTGCTCGTCCTCCTCGGGCATGGTGCTGCGTCCGACGACGAAGAATTCCGTCCGGTACAGGCCAATGCCTTGCGCACCATGCAAACGCGCCGTGGCCGCCTCGCTGGGCAGGTCGATGTTGGCGCGCAGCAGCACGTGATGGTGATCGGGTGTGACCGGATCGAGATGCGCGAGCAGCACGAGCTCCTGCTCCCATTCGCGCATCTTCACGTCCCGCTCCCGATACAATTTCTTTTCCGCCTCGGATGGATCGATGATGACGCGGCCTTCCCGACCGTCCAGCACCAGCTCCTGGCCCGGCGCGAGCTGGCTGGACAGGTCGCCCAGACTTACCACGCATGGGATGTTCAGCGAGCGGGCGATGATCGCGGAATGCGAGGTGCGCGTGCCCGCGTCGGTCGCGATGCCGAGAATCGCATCCCGGTCGAGCTGCACCGTGATGGTGGGCGTGAGATCGCGCGCGACAATGATGACGCGCTCCTTGATGCCATCGAAATTGAAGCCCGGGTCCGGCAGCCCAAGCAGGCGGTGCAGCACGCGGACCTGGATGTCGAGCAGATCGTTGAGCCGGTCCATGATCATGGGATGGCCGGAACGCGACCATTCCGATTGCAGCTCGAGCATGCGCAGCTCGAAACCGCGCGCGGCCGAGAGATGGTTGTCGCGGATGTAGGCAATGGTGCCGCTCACCATCTCGTCGTCATCGAGCATGAGAATCTGCGGCTCGAAGATCTGTGCTTCGATCGTGCCCAGACGCTCTGATGTGTCGTCACGGATTTGCGTGATGCGCGTCTTGGCGTAGGAGCGTGCCTCGACGAAGCGCTCGATCTCCGCATCGATCTGGTCGGCCGGGACCGTGATGTGGGGCGCGCGGGGTGGCTCCCAGTGCAGCGGCAAGGCGGGACCGATAACGATCCCGGGTGAAGCCGCAATGCCGTCCCGGATGATCGACACGTTAGTCCTCACCGAAGCCCTGTTCCACCAGCGCCACCAGCATGCTTACCGCGTTCGCCGCATCCGGACCGGCCGCGCGCACGGTGATTTCCACGCCGCACTCCGCAGCCAGCATCATCATGCCCATGATGCTCTTGCCGTTCACGGTGGTCTCCTCCTTGGTGACCAGGATGTCGGACTTGAACTGGTTCGCAAGTTTCACAAACTCGGCCGCCGGTCGCGCGTGCAGGCCGTAGCGGTTGCGAACCTGGACCGTGCGCTCCTGCGCGACCGAGCTGCTCATAATGCGCTCACCAGCAGCGCAAACAACGTCGCGACCGCCAGGACGAGAGCAACCGGCGTACGCACCCGGCCTCCGAATCTGAGGCCGAGCAGCGCGCCACCAGCCAGCGCGACCGTCCACAACGCGCCGGTCCACCCGGGCAGTGCCGGGCGGGCAATCACGAGCGGCAGCATCGCGCCGACCAGCGCCGCGCCGGCTACATCGAGTGCCCGCTGCACGGACTGCACGGGTGTTCGGCGCAATTCTTCGCCGACGCGCTTGCCGTGCGCGAACCCGAAACGGAACGAGGAATAACGGACCGCGACGTGTCCGGCATTGTACAGCAGCAGAAACGCGAGCAGCACGCTCCACCATGCCGCGCCCAGCATGGCCAGCAGCAGCGCGAACAGCGCGCACACCGGGCGCCAGCCGGCCCAGACCAGCCGGTCACCCAGCGTGCCGAGCGAGCCACGCACGGCCGACTTGAAGCGGGTCACCACCTCGGGCGGCTCGGTCGCTTCCAGCACGCTCACCGAGCCGAGCGCGAGCGGCGACAGGTACGGGTGACTGTTGAACAGCTCCGTATGGCGCAGCACCGCGGCCTGCAGCTCGGCCGGCCGATCGCGATAGATGTAGCGCAACGCCGGCAACAGCGCATACGCGAAACCGCTGCCGATCAGCGTGCGGTAATTCCAGGAGGCCTGGATCGACAGCGAGCGCCACAGGACTCGCATGCGGACGCTGCGCGGCAACCGCTTCATTTGAGCAGCAGCAACAGCAGTCCCAGCGCCAGGCCGACGCCGAACGCGGCCTTGCGGGCGCTCAGGCCGCCGAACAGCGGCAGTGCCGCCCCGACCATGCAGGCAATGCCGATCGACAGAATGGCCGGCGCAATCGACGCATCGAGACTCCAGAGCTGGGCGAGCTCGCGCAGCGCAAGGCCGCCGACCAGCATGCCACTGGCCGTCACCACGAACGCACGCACGAAATCGATCAGCAACGCCAGGCGGTGCCGGCGCTCGAGCACGCGATCGAGCTGTGCTTCGTCCGCGCTGGGCGCGAGCACGACCAGGCGCTCGTTGTAGCGGCGCGTCCAGACCACGCTCGCGCCACCAACGTGCTCCCACAAAAAGCCGAAGAGGACGGCCAGCAGCACGACGGCCGGCGACAGGAGCGGCGTCGCGGTCATGTACGCTGCCGTGGTCGCAACGGCGGCCGTGCCCGATTCGGGGTAGCGTGCCGCGCCCACGGGCAGGATGACCAGCGCGAAAAGCTCGAGGATGCTGCCCAGGAACATGGCTTCCGCCGGGCGGCCCAGGAAAACACCTGTGATGGTGGCAGCGATCAGGGGCCGCGAGATCATGGTTTGCGCGAACGATGTCGCGTCCAGACCCACCAACCCGCCGAAACTGCTGACCACGAGCCAGGTCATTAAGCTTTGCGGTCCTGCAGCAGTTCTTTCAGGTCGACGCGGCGCGCCGCGGGCAGGTCGCGCGCGGTGATCCGCACGCCCGCTTCGGCCAGAGCGTGGAGCTGCGCGATTTCATCGGCGCTGAGATACACGTAGGGAAGGATCGGTTCCCGGCCGGGCGCGTGATGGATGCCGCCGATGTTCACCTCGTCGCCGCGCATGCCGCCGCCTTCGGCCAGCCGGCGCATGGTGTCCACATCGCGCGTCAGGATCACCACGCGATCGGTGGCATCGCGCCAGCCCGCAAGCTGGGAGCGTGCCTGGGCGATATCCTCGAACACGGGCGTGACAT
>CBJLQC010000388.1:0-3406 GCA_966424955.1 uncultured bacterium
GTGCGGGCGGGGTAACGGCACCGGGCGCGGAGCCGCGGGTCACGGCCGCGCCCCGGGGGACTTCAGTGGGCAAGCCGCCACGGCGACGGGTGACTCGAGGCGCGACCCGCGCTCAGGACCGGCGCCTCCGCGCCCGAAGCAGTTACCCGCGCCCGCCCCCGCGCCCGCGCCCGCGTCCGAGTTCGTCAATCAAGCCCCGTGCACTACTGTGGAAATGCCGCTAGCTTGGCGGCCCATGCAATTGAACGATCTCATTTTATTTCTGCCCGTCCTGCTTTTTTCGGTCGTTCTACACGAATACGCCCACGGCTGGCAGGCCCTGCGGGAGGGTGACGACACGGCTTACATGCTGGGTCGTTTGACGCTCAATCCGGTGCCGCACCTGGATCTGTTCGGCAGCTTCATCGTGCCGGTCATGCTGGCGCTGCTGCCGGGCGGTCTGATCCTGGGGTGGGCGAAGCCGGTGCCGGTCAATCCACGCAAATACCGGAACTATCGCGCCGGCGACATTCGCGTTTCGCTGGCCGGCATTGTGGTGAACCTGGCGCTGGCGCTGATCTCGACGTTGCTGCTGGTCGTGGTCATCCGCGCATCGACGTGGCTGCCCGCGCTGCTCCCCACCTTCCAGGTGATGGAGCGGATGCTCACGATCGGGATTTTGATCAATCTCGTTCTCGCCTTCTTCAACCTCATCCCGATTCCGCCGCTGGACGGCTCGCATGTACTGTATCATTTGCTGCCGCCGCAACTGGGGATGCGCTACCGCGAGCTCCAGCGCTACGGGATGCTGATCCTGATCGTGCTGCTCATGGTCGGACGCCCCATTTTCAGCATGCTGATGGCGCCCGCGTTCGTGCTCTATCAGATGGCCATGAATCTGGTGACGCTGTGGACGTAGCCACGCCCCTGCTCGAGAACGAAAACGCGTTTGTCGTAGAGCTGGACCGTTTCCAGGGGCCCCTCGACCTGCTGCTGCATCTCATACGCGAGCAGGACATCGACATCTTCGACATTCCGATCGCGCAGATCACCGCGCAATTCCTGGGTGCGATTCGCGTCGTCGAAAAGGAGATGGGGCTCGATGTGGCCGGCGAATTCCTCGAGATGGCCGCCACGCTCGTCCGGATCAAGGCGCAGATGCTGCTGCCCCGGCGCATCGACGAGACGGGTGAACTGGAGGATCCGCGCGCCGAGCTGGTCAAGCGGCTGCTCGAGTACGAGCATTTCCGCGAGGTCGCGCTCCGACTGGAGGCGATGGAGCTGGAGCGCGTCCGCCATTTCCCGCGCGGCTACGTGCCGCCGCGTCCGCGGCCGCAAATCATCTACGGGCCACTGGAAACGACGTGGCCGGAAGTGCAGGCCGCCGCGTATGCGGTAGGCGAGCGCTACCGTCCGCCCGGCGAGCATACCGTCGCGCATCGCGCGGTGCCGCTCGAGGAAAAAGTCGCACTCATCGTGCACACGCTGGCCCGCGTCGCGCGCGTCGAATTTGCGCGCCTGGTGCGGCCCTTTGGAGATCGCCTGCATGGCGTCATTACATTCGTGGCCGGTCTGGAGCTCGCCAAGCGCCACCAGGTGGAGTTGCGGCAGAGCGAGCCCTTCGCGCCACTCTGGCTTTATCGCAGAAAAGAAGAAGAGGTAACGGCGGATGAGACTGACGCAGATCGTTGAGGCGCTCCTGTTCGCTAGTGATGCGCCGCTCAGCGCGGGTGACATCGCGTTGATCGACGAGCGCCTGGACGAAGACACCGTAGAAGCCGTCGTGCAGCAGTTGCGCGAGGAATACGAGTCACAGGAGCGGGCCTTCACCATTTACGACATCGCCGGTGGCTACCAGCTGCTGACGCGCCCGGAGTTCGCGCCCTACCTCGAGCGTTTCGAGACGGTGCCGCAGCAGACACGCCTGTCCGCGCCCGCGCTGGAAGTGCTCGCCGTGATTGCCTACCGGCAGCCGATCGGCCGCAACGAAATCGAGGAGATCCGCGGCGTCGGCTCGGCCGGTGTGCTGAAGACGTTGCAGGACCGCAGTCTGATCGATGTCGTTGGGCGTAGCGAAGGACTCGGCCGGCCCCTTCTGTATGGCACGACTCCGAAATTCCTGGAGCATTTCGGCTTCCGGTCGCTGGAAGATCTACCCCGGCCCGAGGATTTGCCGGTGATTTTGCGGTCGCGCGCCTTGACGCAGGACGCAGAGGTATCACGCGAGGACGCAGACGCAGGCGCTATCGAGGATATGCCGGTGGAAGTCATGGCCGAGGTCATTGCGGAGGATGTCGGCGCCTCGGGCGAGGCGCAGATTTCCGAGGAGACGGTCGATCAGGCGGTCGAGGACACGGTCGAGCATGCCACCGTGTTCACGCAATCCGGTGCGCCCGGGGAGGAGCGCACGGAATGACGCTGCTTCGCCTGCAGAAGTTCCTGGCCAATGCAGGCGTGACCTCGCGACGAAAAGCGGAAGAACTGATCACCAGTGGCCGGGTCAAGGTAAATGGCCGCGTGGTGACGGAGCTGGGCACGAAGATCGACGACGCGCGCGACGTCGTGGTCGTGAGCGGCAAGCAGATCAAATCGGCGGAACCCGTCTGGATTGCCTTGCACAAACCGCGCGGCTATCTGAGCACGCGCAAGGATCCGCAAGGACGACCGACCGTGTACGACCTGCTGCCCCCGGCTCTGCACGGTCTTTTTTATGTCGGTCGGCTGGATCTGGACAGTGAGGGCTTGCTGCTGCTCACCAACGATGGTGACACGGCGAATCGGCTGCTGCACCCGCGGTATGAAGTGGAACGGGTTTACGAAGTCCTGGTGCGCGGCGAGATCAAGCCGGACAAGATCCAGCGGCTGCTCGATGGCGTGGAGCTGGACGACGGCGTAGCGACCGCCGAAACGGTGCGGGTGCTGGGGGTGACGCGCAACGAGATGCGGCTGCGCCTGACGCTGCGCGAAGGTCGCAAGCGCGAGGTGCGTCGAATGTTGTGGGCGGTCGGGCACAAGGTGTTGCGCCTGAAACGGCTCAGCTACGGTCCGATCCGGCTGGGTCGCCTGCCGGAAGGCAAATGGCGCAAGCTGACGGCAGCGGAGCTGGCGTCTCTGCCGGGCAGGTCGCGGCGCGCGCGGCGCGCTCGATAACAGTGAGACTGAATCATGGAGATCAAAGGACGCAGCGTCCTTTTGCTGGGTGGCTCCGGTCTGGTTGGCATGGCGGTGGCGCGCCGGCTTGCCGCGCTCGAGCCGGCGGCGGTCGTCATCACGGGACTGACGCAGGCGGAAGCCGAGCATGCCGTGCGCGATCTGCGCGCGGAGCAGATCTTTCCGCAACGCACGGCACTGGTCGCCGAATGGGGCGACATTTTTGTGCCGGCGCAGCTGAAGGATCGCGCGCGTCGTGATGTGCTGGCCGACGGGG
>CBJLQC010000389.1:0-3406 GCA_966424955.1 uncultured bacterium
CGGTCGGCCAGGTCGAAATACGCTTTGCGCTCCCCGGTCGCGCCCGTGCACGAGCCCTTTTCGTGGCCGAACAGCTCGCTCTCCAGCAGCGTCTCCGGCAGCGCGGCGACGTTGGCCGCGATGAACGGCTTGTGCTTGCGCGGCGACAACGCATGAATGCCGCGCGCAATGCGTTCCTTGCCGGTGCCGCTTTCGCCGGTGATCAGCACCGTGGAATTGACCGGCGCGATCTGCACGACCCGCTCCATGGCCTCGCGCATGGCGTCGGTTTCACCGACGATGCCGGTGACGGCGCGCAGACGTTGCCGCTCGATCAGGCGCCGTCCGATCAAGGCGACGTCGGCAGGGTCGATGGGTTTGGCGGCGAACTCGCTGACGCCCAGGCTGAAACGCAGCTGCGGCGAGGCCTGGGCGGGCGTGTCGACCAGCGCGAGTATCGGCAGGCGGCCCTGCTCAACGGCCTCACGCGCGAGGCGGCGGGCCTGCTTCTGATCCAGTCCGCCGGTGAGGACCAGCAGCACGGGGTCGGGGACGTCAGCGATGCGCTCGCCCGGCGTGAGCAGCTCGACCGCAAAACCGTCGGCTTCGAAGGCATCACGCAGCCGGACGGCCGGCTCGAGGTCTACCGTAGTGATCAGTACGCGTTCCGCCACAGCATCCTAATGTTTGTCGGTTTGAACGCCGCGCAGCAGCTGGACGGCGTGGCCGATCAGGCCGTCCAGCAGCTCCAATCCATCCTGCACGCCGGATTCACTGCCGGGCAGGTTGACGATGAGCGTGCGGCCGCGCGTGCCGGCGACGCCGCGTGACAACCAGGCGTATTTCGTGTTGGCCGCACCGCGCGCGCGTAATGCTTCGGCGATGCCCGGCACATCGCGCGTAACGGCAGCGCTGGTTGCTTCCGGGGTCACATCGCGCGCGGTCAGGCCGGTGCCGCCCGTGGTGAGCACGACGTCGCAGCTCGCGTCCGCCAGCTCGACCAGCCGCGCCGTGATCGCGGCTCTCTCATCGGCAACCTGTTCGTGAGCGACCAGCTCGTGGCCGCGTTGCCGCGCCCACTCTACGATGCGCGGCCCACTGCGGTCCTCGCGTGTACCACGCACGACGCCGTCCGAGATGGTCAGTACCGCGATGCGTATCGGATCCACTGATCGCCCTGACGCTATTTCTTGACGCTGCCTTCCTTGTAGAAAGGCGGCCGCGTGACCTCCGCGGCGACCGCTTTGTCGCGCACCATGATTTCTATCGCGGTGCCCGGCTTGCTCAGCTCGGTGGCTACATACGCCAGGCCGAGTCCCTTGTCGAGTGAAGGACTGACCGTGCCGCTGGTCACTTCACCCGCGCCCTGATTGTTGGCGCGGACCTCATAACCGTGGCGCGGGAAGCCGCGCTCCTTGAGGACGAATCCCACGAGCCGCTGCCGGACACCCTGCTCCTTCAGCTTGCGCAAGGCGTCAGCGCCGACGAAGTCAGGCTTGTCGAGCTTGGTCACCCAGCCCAGACCGGCTTCCAGCGGCGTGCGCTTTTCGTCGAGGTCGTTGCCATACAGCGCATAGCCCATCTCGAGGCGCAACGAATCACGCGCCCCCAGCCCGGCCGGCGCCAAGCCGTCCGCCGCGCCGACCTCCAGCAGCTTGCGCCACACCGCGACCGCATCCGCCGCATCGATGTAGAGCTCGAAACCGTCTTCGCCGGTGTAGCCGGTGCGGCTGATGATGGCCGGCGCGCCGGCGGCTTCTCTTTCGGCGAAATGGTAGTATCGTATGTCCGCGAGATTGGTGTCGGTTAGCTGTCCGAGAATCTTCTCCGCGCGCGGGCCCTGGAGCGCGATGAGGCCGATTTCATCCGAGCGGTCGGTGCTCTCGCAATCGAAACGCTGCGCGTTATGCGCGATCCAATCGCGATCCTTCACGCGATTGGACGCGTTGACCACGATCATGTAGCCGTCCCGCATACGATAGACGATACAGTCGTCGATGGCGCCACCATCGGGCCGGCACATGACGGAATACTGCGCCTGTCCATACTCGAGGGTGGATGCATCGTTGGTCGTGACATACTGCACGAGATCGAGCGCCTGCGGCCCCTTGATCTCGATCTCACCCATGTGCGAGACATCGAAAAGCCCCGCGAACTTCCGCACCGCCTGATGCTCGGCGATGATGCCGCTACGGTACTGCACCGGCATGTCGTAGCCGGCAAAGGGGACGAGCTTGGCGCCCGCGCCGCGGTGTTCCTCCCAGAGCGGCGTCCGCTTGAGTTCCTGCACCTCAACCTCCCATCAACGTGGCCATGATTGCCTTCTGCGCATGCAGACGGTTTTCGGCTTCGTCGAAAACGCGCGACTGCGCACCTTCGATGACTTCTTCGGCGACTTCCTCTCCGCGATGCGCGGGCAGGCAATGCAGGAAGATGGCGTCCGCGGCTGCGCGCGACATGAGTGCGTTATCCACGAAATAGCCGGCAAATGCGCGCCGCCGCTGCTCGGCTTCTTCCTCCTGGCCCATAGATGTCCAGACATCCGTGTTCACCGCGTGCGCACCCTCGACGGCTTCCCGCGGATCGGTGGTAAGCACGACGCTGGTGGCCTGGCGCGCGCGGTGCAGAATCGCCGTATCCGGCTGGTAGCCTTCCGGACAGGCCAGCCGGATCTCGAAGCCCAGCCGATACGCCGCGTTGATCCACGAGTTCGCCATGTTGTTGCCGTCACCCACCCAGGCCACCTTCAGGCGGCTGAGATCATCACCGAAATTTTCCTGGATGGTCTGCAGGTCCGCCACGACCTGGCAGGGATGCAGCAGGTCGGTCAGGCCGTTGATCACGGGAACACTCGCGTAGCGGGCCAGCTCCTCGACATTCGAGTGCGCGAACGTACGCACCATCAGCATGTCGACATAGCGGGAGAGTACCCGCGCCGTATCCCGGAGCGGCTCCCCCCGGCCGATCTGTATGTCCCGCGACGACAGGAAGAGAGCGTGGCCACCCAGCTGAAAGGCGCCGACCTCGAAGGAGACACGCGTGCGCGTCGAGCTCTTCTCGAAGATCATCGCCAGGGTTTTGCCGGCCAGCGGACGCCCGCTGTACTGGCCACGCTTCATGTCGCGCGCCAGCGCGAGCACCTCGTACAGCTCCTCGCGCGTGAAGTCGGGGATGGCCAGGAAATCGCGCTTGGTGCGCGGTGGTGTGCGCGTGCGTGTGGGCGCTTCGGTCGTGCTCATCTCGGCGGACAGCTCCTAAAGGATGTATTTGCGCAGGTCTTCGTCTTCGACGATACCCTTGAGCCGATCCCGGACGAACGTGCCGTCGATGGTGATACCGCCCTTCGTGCCCGCATCGGGCAGATCGAACAGGATGTCCTCGAGCAACGTCGTCATCACGGTGTGCAGGCGGCGCGCACCGATGTTCT
>CBJLQC010000390.1:0-3404 GCA_966424955.1 uncultured bacterium
CCGGTCGGCGTGAGGAACGCATTGGTCGGCCAGCCGCCCGCGATGTAGCGGTCCTGCACGTGCGGGTGCATGTCGGCGTCGACACGGATGGGCACGAAGTGATCGTTGATGAGGCGGATGGGATCCGGATCGGAGTACGTTGTCTCGTCCATCAGGTGGCGCCAGTGACACCAGACGGCGGTGAGATTAAGGAGTATTGGGTGGTTCGACTCGAGCGCTTCGGCGAACGCCTGCGCGCCCCACGCGCGCCACTGGATCTCATGCGCGCGATTCGGCCGCGGCGAGAACCTCGGTTTGTAGCTCATTGCCCTAATGATACATGCGGGTCGCCGGGGGCGGCCAGCCTATTGGACGCGGAAGCGGTCGGAACGGGCTTCCAATCTGCGTTCCGGCAGTGAAAGGACGCGGATAAACAGTCGGCGCGCGCCCTGCCCGAGCGCACCCGGTATGGACCGGTCGCCGGAAACGGCGGGCTGCAGCTCACCTTTCAGCCAGCGCTCGAGCTCCTCGAGATCGGAGAGCGACAGCGTTTCAATGTCCAATGCACCCGTGTAGTAGTAGCGGCCGCGCCGGGACGGGCGCAGCGACAGCGCATAAGCGGTTTCAATGGCCGCACGCGCGGCGGCAAAATCGGGAAAGACGCGAGCTCGCGCATCCGCGCGCGCGCGCACGACGTAGTGCTCGGAGAGCGCGTCGTACGTCAAAACGCTCGTCCATTGTTCCGTGGCTACGAGCTCATCGAAAAACGCGTCGCGCCACAACTCGACGAGAAAGCGCATGCGCAACGGCAGCCCGGAGCGCACGGCTTCTTCCAGCTCGTCATCCGTGAGTATATCACGCACGCGCAGCACGGCGCGGTGCGCCGCGGTCGCATCCGGCGTCACGCTCAAGTGCTGGGCATACGCACTGGACGCGCAGCACAGACAGACGGCGAGCAGGATACCGACTCGTCTCACAGGCGCGGTCCCAGCCGGACGAAGAAGTTGGTGGCTGTGCCGCGGTCGGAAAGTGGCACGGCCCAATAGACACCGAGCACGCCGAAGCGCAGCCCGGCACCGACGTCGGTCACGAAGTCGCCGGTACCGCGGCCGCGTATGCCGGCCGCGTCCTGCTCGCTCCAGGCGCGGCCGGAATTGACGAAGAGCACCCAGCGGATGTTGTCGAGCAGGCCGAAGTCGCGGCCCAGCCGGCGCGCGACTCGTGAGAACGCGCGGAAGTTGGACTGATACTCGAGCTGCACGAGCGCCAGCCGGTCACAGCCATACACGCCGGCCGCGTGCGCGCCGCAATCGAATTGATGCAGCTCGTAGCCGGGCAGCGAGCCTTCGCCGCCCAGCGATTGCTGGCGGAACGCCGGCAGTGAATCGCCTTTGATCGAGCCGGCAGCGAGTGCGCGCATGGACAGCTTGGTATTGGGGCTGAGCCGCGCGTAGCGGCGCAAATCGACGATGCCGTAGCGGTACCGGTCGCTGCCCTTCAGCTCCAGCTCGGCGCCGATGTACGCCAGCCAGCCCGCGGCCGGGTCACGCACACTGTTGCGCGTGTCGTAGCTCAGCGACCCGTTCAGCGTCGTGAAGCGCTCCTCGCGTACGGCCGGCTCGCCGCGCCACGCGTGATTGTTGTACAGGATGGTGAACGGATCGTGCACCGCGGCGTTGGCGACGTCGAATTCCGAGTAACCAATGGAGAAGTCGAGCGGCTGTCCGGTGCGCCCGATACGGAAGTACGCGGACCATCCCTGCTTGCCGAAGTGATCGCGATAGTCGCGATGGATGAGGAAGGTGGCGAGCGAGTTCTCGCGATCCGACAATCCCCATTCCTCGATGGCGGCGATTTCTTCGGCCCAGCGGAAGCCCACGCGGGCCGCGCGTTGCCCGCCCATGAACTGCTCTACGCGCAGGACGAAGCCCGGATCCTCCAGATCCGCGGTACGCAGGATGAGCGAGCCTTCGAGCATCGTGGGATTGCTGTGCCCGAGGCGCACGCGTCCACCCACGGACACGGGCAGGCCTTCGACACGGTTGTAGCCGCCACGCGCAGCGAAGACCAGCTCGGTGCGACCGAATGTGAACTCGCGACCGGCGCTCAGCTCGTCGCGTATGGTGGACGCGCGCTGCACGAGCACGCCATCGCGCAGGTCGTAGCGCACCAGCTCGCGATAAAGCGTGAGCGAGGAGGCGGTCGCACTGTCCGCGCCGGCGACCGGCCCGCCAATGACGAAGACGGCGCCCGCCACACGCGCGCCCGGCTCGAAACGCAGGCTGCCGTTGATGACGACGACGGAACCGCTGATACGTCCGCTGACGACCAGCTCGCCGGCCAGCATGGCCACATCACCGACATCGCTCACGCGCGCGTCGCCGGTCAGGCGCGTGGTGCCGGGCCGGTTATAGAAGGCGATGAGCGAGTCGGCCTGCTCGACCGTCAGCTCGGCCTCGGTCACCGGTGTTTGCGCGTGCAGCACGCACGGCGCCACCGAGAGCAATGCTGCCAGTGCAATTCTTCTCATCGTTCATTCACGTCGGTCAGTTGCTTTCAAAAACGCGCGGCTTGCTCAGACACGCTCGATGCCGAGCCGGCGCATGCGGCGGTAAAGATTGGCGCGGTCGGTCTGCAGCAGCTTGGCCGCATCGGCGATGCTGTGGTTACAACTGGCCAGCGCGCGCAGGATCAGCCGCCGTTCGGTTTCGTCGAGCGTTTCCGCCAGTGACTCGCCGGCTGCGTCGGGCAGCTGATCGGCGGGCAGCCGCTGGGCGACGGCCGCCGCGCTGACCGGACGCCCTTCGTTGAGAATGGCGAGGCGCTCGCAGAAGTTCGCCAGCTCGCGCACGTTGCCTGGCCAGTGATACGCGCGCAGCGTGGCGATTGCTCCCGGCTCCAGCCCCGGCGTGGCCCGCCCCGTCTGCTGGTGCCAGCGCTGCATGAAATGCTCGACCAGCTCGGGAATGTCCTCGTCGCGCTCGCGCAACGGCGGCAGCGCGATCGGGATCACGTTCAGGCGGTGGTACAGGTCCTCGCGGAACCGTCCCTGTTCGATTTCCAGCCGCAGATCGCGATTGGTCGCCGCGAGGACCCGCACATCCACCTTGATGGGCCGCTCCCCGCCGACGCGCTCGAACTCGCCGCTTTCCAGCGCACGCAGCAGTTTGGCCTGTGCATCGGCACTCAGGTCGCCGATTTCGTCGAGAAACAGCGTGCCGCCATCCGCCAGCTCGAAGCGGCCGCGGCGCAAGGCGTGCGCGCCACTGAACGCGCCCTTCTCGTGGCCGAACATCTCGCTTTCGATCAGCTCGCGCGGGATGGCCGCACTATTCACGCGGATGAACGGCGCGTCGGCGCGGCTGGATGCGGCGTGGAGCGCCGCGGCGACCAGCTCCTTGCCGGTTCCGCTCTCGCCGGTGATG
>CBJLQC010000391.1:0-3399 GCA_966424955.1 uncultured bacterium
CAGGGTGAGGCGCAGGGCGTATATCAAACGGACCAGGAGCGCATGGTCGACGCGCTCATGCAGCGCGGCTTTCGCCCCGGCACCGACATGATCGCCCGGATCATCCCGGATGGCCGGCACGCCGAGTGGTTCTGGCGCCGTGAGTTCCCGGCTGCTTACCAGTGGCTGTTTCAACCGCAAAGGAAACCATGACAGCGAACGGATACCGTCTGCGGGCCGGACTGTGCCTGCTGGCCCTCGCCGGCACGAGCCTGCCGCTCGACGCGCAGGACAGCGTGCGGGTGGCATCGCCGAACGGCCGCAACGTGGTAATGGTCGGCGTGCACGCGGGCAAGCTCTACTACACGCTGCAGCGTGACGGCCGCGTGCTGATGCTGCCGTCCCATCTGGGTTTCGCTTTCCGGAATGCCGCCCCGCTCGCGGACAGCCTGCGCATCACCGCGACCCGGCGTGACAGCGCCGACATGACGTGGGAGCAGCCCTGGGGTGAAGTGCGGCGCATCCGCGACCACCACCGCGAGCTACGCGTGTCGGTACAGGAAACCAGGGCTGCGGCGCGGCGTTTCGACGTCGTGTTCCGCGTCTTCGATGATGGCATTGGTTTCCGCTACGAACTGCCCGCGCAACCCAACCTGGGCAGCTTCGAGATCATGGACGAGCTGACCGAATTCGCGTTCACGGACGATGCGCGCGCGTGGTGGATCCCGTCGAACCGGCCGCGCATGGACCGCTCTGAAATGCTCTACTCGTCCTCGCCACTCAGCCTGCTGGACAGCGTGCAAACGCCGCTGACCATGGAGACGCGCGACCGCCGCACCTTCATCGTCATCCACGAGGCTCACCTGGTCGATTATCCGCGCATGTTCCTGGGCGCGCCGCGCGGCATGGAACATCGCACGCTGCGTTCGGCGCTGGCCCCCTACAGTGACGGCGTGAAGGTGCGCGGCCGTACGCCCATGAACACGCCGTGGCGCACCATCCAGCTGGCGGACCGCGCCGAGGAGCTGGTACCCGCCGTGCTCGGTCTCAACCTCAATCCGCCGAGTGCGATCGAGAACACGAGCTGGATCGCGCCCATGAAGTACGTCGGCATCTGGTGGGGGATGCACATCAACACCATGACGTGGAGCTCGGGACCGAAGCACGGCGCGACCACGGCGAATACGCGGCGGTATATCGACTTCGCGGCGGCCAACGGATTTGGTGGTGTGCTGGTCGAAGGCTGGAACGTGGGTTGGGATGGCGACTGGATCGCCAACCGTGACAACTTTTCGTTTACCCAGCCGTACCCCGACTACGATCTGCGCGGCCTGGCCGCCTACGCGCGGCGCAAAGGCGTCGAGCTGATCGCCCACAACGAAACTTCGGGCGGCCTCGAGAATTACGAGCGGCAGCTGGAAGACGCCTACCGCTTGTACCAGTCGCTGGGCATCAACGCCATCAAATCGGGTTATGTCACGGACACGCTGAAAGGTGGCCACTCCCATTTCGGGCAGCTGGCCGTGCGCCATCATCGCAAGGTGATCGAGACGGCGGCGAAATACCACATTATGCTGGACGTGCACGAGCCGATCCATGACACGGGCGAGCGGCGCACGTTTCCGAACATGATGACGCGCGAGGGCTCGCGCGGCATGGAGTATAACGCGTGGGGCGGCGAAGGCGGCAACCCACCGGAGCACGAGACGATTCTCTTCTTTACGCGCATGCTGGCCGGTCCGATGGATTACACGCCCGGGATTTTCGACATCTTCGTGCGCTCGGCGAACGGCACGCCGCGCGCGCCGCACGAGGCGCGCGTGCGGACTACGCTGGCCAAGCAGCTGGCCCTGTATGTCGTGCTGTACTCGCCCATGCAGATGGCGGCCGATCTCATCGAGAACTACGCGAACCAGCCCGCGTTCAAGTTCATCCGCGACGTAGCCGTGGACTGGGAGCAGACGCGCGTGCTGGATGCGCGCATCGGTGACTACGTGGTGGTCGCGCGCCAGCAGCGCGGCACCGAGCAATGGTTCCTGGGCGCCATCACGGATGAAGCGCCACGCAACCTCGAGCTGGATCTCTCGTTCCTGCCGGCCGGCAAGTCCTACGTGGCCGAGATCTATGCGGACGGGCCCGACGCGAACTGGCTCGACAATCCGCTGGCCATCGCCATCTCGGAACAGCCGGTCACGTCGGCCACGCACGTGACGCTGCGGCTGGCGCCGGGCGGCGGCACCGCCGTGCGCTTCCGGCCGGCCCGGTGAGCAAAACCGGCCGGCGCGCTGAAGCGATGCTGCGCCGGTGCGCGCTGCTCGTCCTGCTGCTGGCGGGCGCCTGCGCCGGAATCGGCCAGCTGGATGTCGCGACGGTCTACCAGCCGGCGCGCGACCTGGGACTGCTCTTCCACGATGCGCAGCTGTCCGGCCTCTTCGAGGATTCCAAGACCTTCGTGGATGCGCGCGCGCGCGGCGAGCCCGCGGCCATCGCGCGCGCCTACCTATTGGAAAGCCGCCGCGACGATTTCGACCTGCACGCCTTCATCGCGCAGCACTTCGAGCTGCCGCAAACGGCATCGCAAGGCTATGTCAGCGACACGACACGAACGATGGAGGCGCACATCCGCGCGCTGTGGCCCGTGCTCACGCGCGCGGCCGACCGTCCGGATGCTCACTCTTCCCTGATTCCGTTGCCGCATGCCTATGTGGTGCCGGGCGGTCGTTTCCGCGAGATCTACTACTGGGATTCCTACTTCACGATGCTCGGGCTGATCGAAAGCGGACAGCTCGAGCTGGTCCGCGCGATGCTCGACAACTTCGCGCACCTGATCCGTACGACTGGTCATATCCCGAACGGTAACCGCACCTACTACCTGAGCAGGAGCCAGCCGCCCTTCTTCGGCGCCATGCTCGGCCTGTACGCAGCTGCCACCGATACCGCGAGCGTGTTGCCTTATCTCGACGCATTGGAGCGCGAGCACGCGTTCTGGATGGCCCCCGATCGCGTGGTCCGACTTCCCAGCGGCGCCATGCTGAATCGTTACTGGGATGACAACACGGAGCCACGACCCGAATCGTACCGCGCGGATTACCAGCTCGCGCAGACGCTTCCACCGGAAGAACGCGCCGAGTTCTATCGCAACGTGCGCGCGGCCGCCGAAAGCGGCTGGGATTTTTCCAGCCGGTGGATGCGCGACCCGCAGGACCTGCGCACGCTGGAAACCACCGCATTGGCGCCCGTGGATCTGAACAGCCTGCTCTACTACAGCGAGCAGCTGATCGCCGCTTTGCGTGCATTCCGCGGCCGTGAGGGCGACGCACTCGTCGCGGCGCGCTTTCGCAATCACGCCAACGCGCGGCGTAGCGCACTGCTCGATGCGGCATGGGATTCGAGCCGCGGTTTCTTTTTCGATGTCCGCTG
>CBJLQC010000392.1:0-3393 GCA_966424955.1 uncultured bacterium
GTCGCTCGCATCGATTCCACTGCCTTCTCGCTGCGCGATGGCTCCGGGCTCTCGGCGCAAAACCTGCTTTCACCCAAGGCGATCGTGGCGCTGCTCGAGCACGCGCGACAGACGCCGTGGGGCGCGCAGTATCACGCCGCACTGCCCGCACCGCAGGAGCGCGGCGGCACGCTGTCGAATCGGGTGGCCGGACTGGAAGGACGGCTGGTCGCGAAGACCGGCACCATCGCCAACGTCAATTCACTGAGCGGTTACATGCGGACGGATGACAATCGCGAGCTGACGTTCGCCATCATGACCAACGCATCCGGCCGGCCGTCCGGCGATGTGCGGCGCGCCATCGATCGCATCATCAATTCACTTGCGCGGGAAAGACCCAATCCATGACACGCGAACAGAACTTCCTGCTGGGCGGCCTCGTGGGCATCGTGGTCGCCTTCCTGGTCGGCTTCGGCTGGCAATACACGCGCGCACGCTCATTCGAGAGCCGGCTGGACGGCGTGACGCAGGACCTGACTTTCAAACGGCTCGAAGCGACGCTCGCCGCGGCTACCATCGAAGCCCAGCGCGGCAACTACGAGCTGGCGCGCCGCAGCTCCAGTGATTTCTTCACTGGTCTGCAGGAAGCCATGCCCCGCGCGCCGGAAGATCAGCGCCTCCCGCTCGAGCGCATTGCTGCCCAGCGCGACCTCATCATCACCGCCGCCTCGCGCGCGGACCCGCAAACCGCGGCGATGCTCGGACAGCTCTATGGCACCTATCGCGTGGCGTTCGGCGGGCTGCCCGTCACGCCCACGCCGGCGCCGCCGCAACCGGCAACGACGACCACGAATCAATGAAGTCGAGCTGGGCGCTCGTCGAGCTGGCGCACGCGGTCGCGGGTCACTTCGAGCGAGGCTTCGACAAGCTGCCTATGCGCGCGATCGTCGCGTGGGCGAAAACGGTGCTGCTCGGCATGGCCGTGACGTTCATCCTGCTGTTCGGGTTGATCCTCTACGGGCGTTACCGTCTGGGCCACGAAGGGCGCTTGACCTGGGAGATCGAGCTGCTCCGCCAGATCGAGCTGTACAGCCCGATCGGCTTCAGCGGCGCCATCTGGTTCCAGACGTTCGGCACCGACATCACGCTCATCATCATCGTGCTGACTGCCGCATCGATTGCGATGTGGCGCGAGCGACCGCTGCTGGGCCTCAGCATCCTGCTGTCCATGGTGGTGATGGATGCGGCCGTGCGCATCGGCTGGCTGTCGTGGGAGCGCCTGCGCCCCGACATCATCGCGCAGGGCATCGCGCGGCCCAGCGAACATTCCTTTCCGTCCGGACATACGGCGAAGAGCCTGGCGGTTTACGGCCTGCTCATCGCGCAGTGGTTCGGGGCGTCGCGCAATCTCATCGAGAAAGCGCTGACCGTCCTGCTGTTCCTGGTGATTGCGGTAGGCACACCGTTCGGCCGCGTGCGCATGGGCGTGCACTGGCCGACGGACGTGATCGGCGGCTGGCTGATCGCGGCGACGTGGCTGGCGTTTCTGTTGCTGGCGTTGAGGCGCGCGGAGAAGCTCGGGATGGAGTGAGGGAAGCGTACCGCTCTCGAGCACGGTAACGATGTCCGGGCGCCTCTGCTGCTTTCATCGCAGAGGGGGCCGCTTCACCAGCATGTAGCCAGTCCCTATCAAGCAGCTTGAGCCGGCGCCCGAATTTCTAATCAATAAAAAAACAGGACGCCAGGATCACCCCCGAAGTAAACGTAAGCCCAACGCGCCGATTAGACGGCCCCCTCTGCGATAAAAGCAACAGCAGCGTCCGGATCATCGCTACCCTGCTCGCGATCTACACGCGCACCAGCCCCGCCCCCTCCAGCGCCGCCATCGTCGCCCGGTAGCCCTCCTCCAGAAAGAATTCCGTCTGCCCGAAATCGAACGTGGAATACCGATGCAGCGACGGCCGCACATACACGAGCCGCGGGCCGCGCCAGCCGTCGATCACCATGCGTTTGCGCCGGTACGACATGATCTCCGTCACGCGATGATGAATCGCGATCATACCCTTTTGCACCGTATCCAGTGAATCGCGGTTTTTGCCGCCACCCGCATCGATCGCAATGATCAGCTCGGCACCACGATCCGCCGCGCGCTGGATCGGCAGCGTGTCCACCACGCCGCCATCCACGAAGTACTTGTCGCCGATCTCGGCAGGCGGGTAGAACAGTGGCAGCGCGCAGGACGCGTAAATCGCATCCACCAGCGCCACGTCGTTACGGCCGCCCGCGCCGAACCAGTGCTCGTCGCCCGTCTCCAGGTCTACCGCATTCACCGACGTGGGCAGCTCCAGATCATCGAAGCGCTCGACCGGCAGCAGCGAAGCGATGTACTCACGCAGCGGCTCAGCCTGGAACACGCTCGTCTGCCGAATGCCGTTCAGCAGGATCGTCCAGCGGTTCAGCAGCACGATGTCCGCCTTCTTGAGTGCCATCGCGGCGGTGGTCAGCTCGTCGAACGTACGGCCCGCCGCGATGCAGGCGCCCACCAATGCGCCAATGCTGGTGCCGATGATCTCCGTAATTTCAATGTCGGCCTCACATAACGCCCGCCACGCGCCCGCGTGCGCCATGCCTTTCACACCACCGCCGCCGAGTACCAAAGTCGTTCTCATGAGAGGGAAAATACCGTGCTTCGTAGGGGTTTGTCTGCTTGACTGCGCGCATGGGAAAGGGTACGTTGAGACTGCTAGTTGAGACGGAGAATCATTCTTAAAAAGATCTGTACCCCATGGCTCAGCCACTTTTGAAAATCTCGGATCTGCATGCTGTTATTGCGGAAGACGGCACGGAGATCCTCAGAGGCGTAGATCTCGAACTCGCAGTAGGCCAAATCGATGCCATCATGGGTCCGAACGGCTCCGGCAAGAGTACGCTGTCCAAGGTACTCGCCGGTCACCCGGCCTATGAGGTGACCGACGGCGAGATCCTGTTCCGCGGCGAAAACCTGCTGGAGATGGAGGTCGACGAGCGCGCCCGCGCCGGTCTGTTCCTGGCCTTCCAGTACCCGGTCGATATTCCGGGCGTCTCGATCGCCAACTTCCTGCGCACCGCCATGCAGGCGCGCAATCCGGGCGAGGAGCTGGACATCTTCGATTTCCAGGAAGACCTGCTCGAGAAGATGGCATTGCTGGAAATGGATCCATCGTTCGCCGAGCGCAGCGTCAACGAAGGATTCAGCGGCGGCGAAAAGAAGCGCAACGAGATCCTGCAGCTGGCCATGCTGAATCCGGTGCTGGCCGTGATGGATGAGACGGATTCGGGTCTGGACATCGATGCGCTCAAGGTCGTGTCGAACGGCGTAAATACGCTGCATCAGAAGCATGGTGAGATGTCGATCCTGCTGATCACGCACTATCA
>CBJLQC010000393.1:0-3383 GCA_966424955.1 uncultured bacterium
GCCACCCAACTGGACTTTTACCGGGATCACAAGCTCCTCGCCCGACTACATGCAGTATCGGGTTTGGACGCGGCAGACGCAGGTCGAAGGACCTATCGTCAGCAATGCTTTCACAGCGGAACCCAACCAACCACATCTGCCGACGCTTTTCTATTGGGTGGTCGGCAAGACCGCGACACTGTCCGGCACGCGGCCCGAATTCGTCTACGATTACTTCGGTGCCGTGTTCGCCTTCTTGCTCACGCTGCTGCTGTTTCAGACCACCCGGTATTTCATGGGTGCCGGGCACCGGACGTGGTGGGTTTTCGGGGTGATCATGCTGGGTGGCGGCCTGGGCGGCTACTTCAAGTGGCTGCTCGAGACGCATGTCGTCTACGACTACAACATACTGAATTTCCTGATTGTTCAAACCTATCGGAGCTGGCCCTACGTATTCGAGGTGTACCGAAGTCACTACGTCATCAACACGCTATTCGATGCGCACTTCCTGCTGATCTGGCTTTCCGCGCTCGGCGCGATCCTCTCGTATTATTTCGGGCTGGTCCAATTCAAGGTGACCCGCACGACCGCTGCCGGTCTGCTATTCGCCGTAGCCACCTGGCTACATGTGTATGAGGGCGTTACGCTCCTGGCGATGGCCGCGGGCGTCACGCTGTTGTGCTGGATCCGGGACGTGAAGCGCCGTGAATCCGCCGTGCTGCTCGCGGTTTGCACGGTGACCGTCGCCCTTTCGACCCTCGTGCTGGGCGCGCTCTACCGCCGCGCCGGCCTGCCGGCGCCCACCTGGCGCGCGATCAATATCCTGCCGTCGATTCTGCTCATCTCTTATCCGGTTGCATTCGGTTTGATGGCATGGGGTGTGGCACGCTACTGGAGGCGGGCGGGGCTGGACGAAATCTTTCTGCTCGGCTGGGCGCTGGGCTGCCTGGTGATCACGCTATCCGGTCCTTTCTTCCCGTATCCGGACCGGGGCACAATGACAATGCTGGTTCCGCTCTACCTGATTGCCGGTGCCATCTATTTCGCGCGGTTCGAGCGTGTCGGTCGCTGGTCACTGCTGGCGCTCGTCTTGATGTTGGGGGCGACACCCACGTTCGTGATTTACTCGCGCTGGACGAGCACCACTTTTCGCCCCGACGCGTCGCACATGTACGTAGGCCCAGCCCAGATTCCGCTGATCGATCAACTGCGTCATGCGCGGCGTAATGATGTGCTGCTCGCGGATGCGAAGGACCTACTGTGGCTGGCACCGGAATACCCGGGCCGTCACTATGCCGGCCATTTCTTCCTTACCGTCGATTATGACCGCAAGATCGCGAAGGTCGAGAAATTCCGCGAAGCTTCGGATGTGGAGAAGGCAGCGTTCCTCGCGCAGGAGGGCATACGCTACCTGTTCGTGAATTCGGCAGACAATCCCGCAGCCTACCGCGCTGTCCCAGGCCTCAGGCTGATGCAGCAAACCACGGCAGGCGCGTTGTTCGAATTCGATAAGGTAGCGGCGCCCGCCGCCCGATGATCATGCAGCCCACGAAGTCAGGCACCGCGAGGAGCCCTGAAGCCCTCCTGGTCATGTTGGTTTTCGCCGTCGCGCTCGCCGCGCGCGGCCTCTTCCTCTGGCAGGCCGGCATCGATCAATACGATGAAGGCGTCTACGCTTTCAGCGGTCTCGGTCTTTTCGACGACTCGCAACCGCACCGCATCTACCCCGGCCAGGTTCGCTTTTCGCCACCCGCCTACTTCACGCTGGTCGGGCTCGGTTTCGCAGCGCTCGGCGCTTCCGACTCATTGGCGATCCTCATCAACGTACTGCTCGGGGCCTTTACAGTACTCGCGGTCTGGTGGGCGGGCCGCCGCTGGTTTGGCCCCGCCGCCGGAGTCGCGGCCGCGGTGATGCTGGCGCTGAACGAAGCGCATATCACGCTATCGCGCAGCGCGCTCACCGATGTTGCGTTTGGGCTTTTCTTCGTGCTTGCCCTGGTTGCGCTCGTCGAAACGGTCCGGAAGGAAAGCTTCTCACTGGCTATCCTCGCGGGCCTGGCAGTCGGTGTTGCGTGGAATACGAAGTACCACGGCTGGTTTGCGCCGCTCATCACCGGCGGAGCGCTGCTCGCCTGGTCGTACCAGCGCAGACGCGAAGAACCCTTGCGCATCCGCCCATTCGTTGCGTTAGGCATAAGCGCCGTCGTCGCGCTGCTTTGCTATTTGCCCTGGATGCTGTTCATACGCTCGCAGCCGGGATCGATGGAGGGCCTGGCCAATTATTACATGACCATGCTCTCGCCCGAGTGGTTCGCCAATTTCTGGCGGCATGTCCGCATGCAATACTTCCTGGAAGGCCCCTACAGTCGCGTAGGCGTCATGATCGCGATCGGGGCCATCGTACTGCTTGCGAAGGGCACCATATCGACGACGACACGTCTCTGGCAGCTTGCCCTCCTGACCGCGTCGGTGCTCTTGATCGGTGCCGCTGGAGTGACGCTCCTGCTCGCCGTGGTTTTCATCGCCAGCTCGGTTCGATCGCGAGCTTCGCTGCCCGTGTGGCTGCTCGCGGCCTGGATCGGCCTGTGGCTGGTTGCGGCGCCCATCTATCACCCGTACTTCCGGTTGCTGCTGCCGATGACGATCGCGACCTGTCTGGGCGCGGGCGCACAGCTCGCGAGATGGGTTTCCATGCCGGAAAGTAAGGCAGCGGTTTCCGGACGCTCGCTCGTCTACATTGGCGCAGCCGCGGCTATCGTTTTTCTCGTGTCGCTCGGCTTGCCTGATCCGAGCAATCCGTGGCGCCCCTCGCGCAGTGCTGCAGTCGCGGCCACCACCATCGCCAGCCATGTACCGCGAGGGAACGCCGTGCTCGTCGTCGGTGAGCCGCCCATCGCCTTCTATCTGCACATGGCCGCGCGCCCCAGCTTCGGCGGCGTCGAAAGAAAATCCGTGCTCGATACTCTTCGTCAGCCGGTCTACATTGTCACCGGACGCTATTCGAAGCAGGTGCCGGGGATCAGGAAATGGATGGCGCAGCATGAACCTCAGCTGCAGCACCTGGCCAGCGTTCCGTTCTTTCCCCGCGATCTGCGATTGCTCGACGACTTCGATCCAAAAGACGCTCGGCGGCTGGCAGCGACGCGCGACAGCACCTTCGACCTGGACCTGTACCTGTATCGGCCAGCCAGCGAGGGCAACTCCCGCGCGTCGGACAAAGCGGCGCGATGAAGACGGTGGCAAGCAACGTCGCTCACCAGCAGGCGAACGCGCCCGCAGCGAACGATTCCGGCGTGTTGACCGCGCGCGGGGCGTGGCGCCTGCTCGCCGTCCTCGCCGCGTTGCAGCTGCCGGTATGGCTTGGCTGGCAATCCGTTTCAGCCACCGCAAAGCTCTGGCAGCTT
>CBJLQC010000394.1:0-3378 GCA_966424955.1 uncultured bacterium
GCGCGGTCGCGGGCGGGGGGGGGGGGGCGGGTAAGGGATCGGGGTGCGCGCTGGGGGTCGCGGGCGCGCCCGGCGCCCACGACCCCCGTCCCAATCAGCTACCCGCGCCCGGCCCCGTGACCGCGCCCGCGCCCGAGTTCTTTGCCCCTAACGAGAGGTGGTCACAACCGAGGCATTCAGCGCGCGATCGATCCTGACCTTGGTCTCCAGCAGATGTGCCCGCGTCGTTGCATCGAGGGAAGCGCCGGTGGCGAGGGCGCGCGCGATCCGCTCCGATAGCTGGCTCAGCTCGTAACGCGCGAGTGAGCGCGCGTCTTCCGGCGCCAGCATCATCATCATGGGCGTCCGTTCGTTCATCAGCACGCGAATCATCTCCACGAGATGCGAGCGCTGCAGATTGCGCCGGATCGGGTTGACGTTTTGTGGCGTACCCAGCTCCGACCAGATCGAGGCGCTCAGCGTGCGGAACAGCTCGGCGATCGTGTAGGCCTCGGCCGCGCTGCTCACACGCGTCGTGTTCTCCACCATGCGATGCAGCCGTGCATTGTCGAGCAGGCTGCGCAGCAGCGCGGTCTGTATGCTGTTGGTGAAGGCCAGCAGCGGGAAATCGACTTGCAGGGCGAAGGGCTCACTCCAGTCGGCCCAGCGCGATGGGGCGAGCTTGTTGAGCAGCGCCGCGTCGTAGTCGAACGCGCGGGGCGCAAACGCCTTGTCGACCAGCAGCTGCACGGCCGCTCGTTGTTCCGCGGCCGGCACCGGTCGGAAGGGCGTGCGCTCGCCCGGGTCACCCTTGTGATCGCGCGCGACGTACAAGCCACCCACCGTCTTGGTCACGGGCGCGAGCGCCGTGTAGCGCTCGAACAGCAGCCCGGTCAGCGATTCACGCAAACGCTGGTAACCCCGGCCGTCGGCTACCAGGCGCTTCTCCAGTTTCGGCTCCAGGCTCTCGATCAGATCCACGCGATCGCGGCCGTACTGCACCGGATTGGAACCCAGCTCCCAGGCGTTGGTGAGCGGATCGACGGCAAAGCCGCCCAGCCAGTTGTCCTCATCAGTGCCGTACGTGTGCAGCGGACGGGCCACCTCGGCGGCGATCTTGTGCAGCGCGGGCAGCTCGGATTCCGCCGTCGCCATCAGCTCGCCGGCGCCGCTCGCCTTCATGGGAGCACGGTCGACGGGCGCATAAGCATACTTGATCGCCCACACATCGTACGCGCCGACCTCGGGGTTGTGATAGTAACCCTGCTTTTTCGGATCCTGGTTGATGTTGACTGCCGCGTAATCCATGACGGACAACGTGAGACCGTTCTCCCGCGTGAACTCCTTGTCGTTCAGCTTCTCGTACGGAATGCCCGAGGAGCCGCGGAAGTTGTGGCGCAGGCCCAGCGTGTGCCCGACCTCGTGCATGATCAGGTCGCGCAGCGCATCGCCCAGGAACTCTTCCGGTAGCGGCGCGTCCGCGTCGAGCAGCCCCATGGCGACCATGGCCGTGTGCTGGAGCGCGACCTGCGCGCGCTTGCCGAGCTGATTGAAGCAGGCGTAACGACTGATCGGCCGCGCCGCCATGCCCGCCAGCTGCGGCACAACGCCAAAGCCACTCAGCTGCATCAGCGCGTCGGGCGTAACCTGCTCCTGATGCAGCTGTGTGTAGTAGGTCGTGAACCCGGCCGCCACAATGACATCCGCGTTCAGGATCTCACCACTGCGCGGATCCGTCTGCGATGGACCGTAAGCCCAGGCGAACGGGTCGGGCGTCCAGCGGATGGTCGAGTAGCGCGCATCTTCCGCGCTCCACGTGCTGTCGTTGGCCGGCACTTCGCGCGCGACGATGGCATTGCGGAAGCCGGCGCGCTCGAACGCCTTCTGCCAGGCTTCTACGCCTTCCTTCACATACCTGTGATACTCGGCCGGCACAGTGCGATCGATGTAGTAGACGATCGGCTGCACGACGTCGGAGACGGCCGCGCTCGGGTCTTTCTTCTCGAGCCGCCAGCGCCGCACGAATCGCCGCATGAAGCTGTCCTCGCGATCGCGCGAGTAGTCCCACACGCCATCCAGAAAATGCCCGACGCGGTCGTCCGCCAGCCGTGGCGCCATGACCGTCTCCGGCAGCTTGAAGATCGAATAGCGCATGCGCAGCGGCACGAAGCGAGGATCCGCCAGTCCCTGCGAGCCGACAATCGGGAAGTCGGTGCCCCGGAATGCCAGGTCGGCATCGATTTCGGTGTTGTTCGGAAAACCAGCCACCTTCGCGATGAAGCTCTTTTCCTTCTCGAACATGACCGGCTTGTTCCCGTAATAGAACTTCAGCGTCCCGGCCAGGTCCGGGTAATCGGACACGAAGAACGGCGTTGCATCGATCAACAGCGCCTTGGTGTCCTTGTGCTCACTCTCGATCTTGAAGCTGCCGACGACGGCGTGGCCGAGATTGTCGTCCACCGCCTGCCGCATGGGTGAGCCGGCGTTCGCGGTGTAGTGCGGATTGCGATGCACGAGCTGGATCTGATCGCCGACGCGGCGCCAGCGCATGACGCGCGCTTCCCAATCCTGCGGCGCGCCCTGCTCCCACATGCCCATCACACCGCGGCTGAGGTGCAGTACCATCCCGAAATCCTTGTCCAACTGATCGGGGGTCAGCTCGAGGTAGATCGTATTGTCGCGCTTCTGATGCGCTTTCAGAAAACCGGCGATCGGCCGGGTGTCCTTGAGCACGTCGTTCCAGGGCTTGAAGGCGGGCTTGTCCTCAGGCTTGGCCGCGGCCGCCGCACCCGCGGGCGCGCCACCCGCGGGGGTCACAGCAGGCTTGGGTTCATAAATGTGGATGCAGGAAGCGAGGACGAGGCTGGTTCCGAGCGTGACCGCCAGGTGTTTGGGGAGCATACGATGAACTCCGTCCGGGGGTTGGGTTACGGCTGATTCTTCAATTTACCACGGAGAACGCGGCAAACGCGGAGGACTCGCCACGGCATCGCGTGCGAAACCACCGCGGTCGCCGCGGTTAAGCGCCGCTCACGACAGCGTCTTGATCACAGCCTTGCTCACAGCCTTCAACGTCTCGAAAACCCCATCACCCGATACCGCTACTGCTTCGAACTCCGGTAGCTCGTCCGGATTCAGATTGTCCCGCATTTCGTCGATGGGCACGGCGGTGGGCAGATCGCGCTTGTTCCATTGCAGTATGATCGGAATGTTCGCGGGATCGTAGCCGTAATCAGCCAGGTTTTCGTAAAGGTTCTGCATGGCCGCGATGTTGGCGTCCATGCGCTCCGCTTGCGAGTCGGCGACGAAGACAATGCCGTCCACGCCCTTCAGTATGAGGCGGCGGATGGCATTGTAATACACCTGTCCGGGCACGGTGTAGAGATGCAAGCGAGTTTT
>CBJLQC010000395.1:0-3373 GCA_966424955.1 uncultured bacterium
GGCATTCATGACTGAAAGCTCCTCGAGCAGGTTCTGCAGGTCCGCGACCTGGTCGGCCTGCAGCAGCTCCTGCGCGCTGGCACCCAGCTCGGCGGCGCGATCGCACGCATCACCCAGAATGCGCGCCGCGTTCGGTGTGATCGCGCGGACGCGGCCGCCCGCCTCCACCAGGCACAACACCGAGGGCGATGCCAGGAGCAGGGAGCTGATTTCAGGCGTGGTTGCCCCGCTCGGCCGGGAGGCGAACAGGCGTGGCCGCAGCGCCATCGCGAACAGCGACGAGGCGGCGGTTATCGTTGTGATGTTCCACGGCGCACGCAGCACCGCGTCCCAGGATGGCCCGGGAACGTGCATAGGGAGACTCTTTGGTTTTTGGGGAGGCAAGTCGAGCGGCGACTCAAGGTTACCCTCGGTCGGACGATCAGGGCAAGGTTTTCGTCCGCGCGCGCGCCACGCCGCCAGCTGTGGCAATTCGGCTAAGGTTCGGCTGGTCTGTGACTTGCACCCCTTGGTGCCACCGGCCGGCCCGCCTCAGGGAGGGTGCCCGTCGCCGACCATTCAACGAGGAGCGATATGAGACTCAAGCGCCGGAAGCGAAACGAGACCGCTTTGTGGATTCTCGGAATGGCCGCAGGTGTCCTCTTCACTGCGGGCATATTTGCCCTGATTTCGCGCGGCCGTCGCGGGCGAAATGCCCTGCGCCGCGAGATGCGCGTGCTGGAGAAGCGGGTTATCCGCGCGCTGCGCTCACAACCGGGCACGCGGGAACAGGCCGTCGACGTCGAAGCGCTCGGCGCCGGCGTGGTCGAGCTTTCCGGCTATGTGGACACGGAGCAAATGGCGCGTGAGGTCGTCGAGCTGGTCGATCGTGTTCCCGGCGTGCACGCCGTCTTCAATCGTCTGGACGTGCGCTCGGTCGAAATGCGACTGCGGAAGAATCGCACGCGTGGCAGCGACGCGGGCACGCGGTGGTACGGCGGCGGCGTCGGCATCGGTCGTCGCCGCCAGAACCCGGCAACCGACCCGCAACGTCGCGACGATCACGCCGATCTCAAGCTGAAGGCATTGCAGCCGAATCGTGATGATGTGCTGTCGGAGGTCGAGGAGATGGAAGGCAGCGGGGTGGAAATCGGGATCACGCGCGCCGGACCTTTTACCACGGACGTACCGCCCGCGAAGCCCGCCAACTAGTGGGCACCGCCGAGAAACGGGGCGCCGCCCGTTTCTCGGTGTCCTGGTTTCGCAATATCCTTTGTTCGCACGCCTTTACCACGCTCCCGGTGACGGCTAATCTACCGGGATGAGCCAGCTGTCCACCAAGTACAATCCAGCCGAATTCGAAGCTCCGCTTTACAAAGAGTGGGAAGATAAAGGGTACTTCCGGGCGCACGCCGAGCCGGTGCTCGACGGCGCCCGCCCCTCATACACGATCGTCATCCCACCGCCCAACGTCACTGCGGTGCTGCATATGGGCCACGGCCTCAACAACACGCTGCAGGACGTGCTCACGCGCTGGCGGCGCATGCAAGGTTTCGAAGCGTTGTACCTGCCGGGCACGGATCACGCCGGCATCGCGACACAGAACGTGGTCGAGCGGCTGATCGCCAGGGAAGGCAAAACGCGTGATGACCTGGGCCGCGAGGCGTTCGTGGAGCGCGTGTGGCAGTTCGTGGATGCGACCGGCGAAACGATTCTTCAGCAGCTGCGCGCGATCGGCTGCTCCTGCGACTGGACACGCACCCGCTTCACGCTCGAGCCTGATCTCTCGCGCGCGGTACGCGAAGTCTTCGTCCGGCTCTACCGCAAGGACCTGATCTATCGCGGCAACTACATCATCAACTGGTGCCCGCGCTGCCTGACTGCGCTGTCCGATGAAGAGGCCGAGCCGCACGAAGTGAACGGCAAGCTCTATCATCTGCGCTACCCGCTGGCCGACGGCAGCGGCTTCATCAGTGTGGCGACGACGCGTCCCGAAACCATGCTCGGTGATACTGCGGTCGCCGTCCACCCGAATGATGAGCGTTACCGCAAGCTGCAGGGCGCGCAGGTCCGCTTGCCGCTTGCCGACCGGCTGATTCCCATCGTCGCCGACGAGTACGTGGACGCAGAGTTCGGCAGTGGCGCCGTCAAGATCACGCCCGCGCACGATCCCAACGACTTCGAGCTCGCGCGTCGGCACGACCTCCCTGCCATCGACATCCTCACGCCGGACGCGCACCTGAACGACAACGTGCCCGCCGAGTTCCGCGGACTGGACCGTTTCGAGGCGCGCAAGCAGGTCATCAAAGCGTTCGAGGCAGCCGGACTGCTCGAGCGCATCGAGGACTACCGGCATTCGGTGCCGCGCTGCTACCGCTGCGATACCATCGTCGAGCCACGCCTCTCCGAGCAGTGGTTCGTGCGCATGAAGCCCTTGGCCGAGCCGGCGCTGCGCGCCTCACGCGAAGGCCGGGTGCGCTTCACGCCGGAGCGCTGGACGAAAGTCTATGAGCATTGGCTCGAAAACATTCGCGACTGGACGATCTCACGGCAGCTGTGGTGGGGGCATCGCATACCGGTCTGGTACTGCCAGAATCCCGACTGCGGTGAAATCATCGCGGCCACCGATGACCCCGATCGCTGCCCGCGCTGTGGCGGCACGCAATTACGGCAGGATCCCGATGTACTCGACACGTGGTTCTCCTCGTGGTTGTGGCCCTTCTCCACGCTGGGGTGGCCCGACCAGACCAGGGACCTCGCGGCTTTCTATCCGACCCGGACGCTCGTAACCGCGGCCGACATCCTGTTCTTCTGGGTCGCGCGCATGATCATGGCCGGGCTCGAATTCACCGGCGAGCTACCCTTTACCGACGTGTACCTGAACGGCATCGTGCGCGACGCGAAGGGCCGCAAGATGTCGAAGTCCGCCGGCAACGGCATTGACCCGCTGCAGGTGGTCGAGCTCTACGGCGCGGACGCGCTGCGGTTCACGGTGATCTCCGGTGCAGGCATCGGCACCGATCTGCTGCTCGATCACGAAAACCTCGAGGAGACATTCGCGCCCGGTCGCAACTTCGCCAACAAGGTGTGGAACGCGGGCCGCTTTGCGCTGTTGAACGTGCAGGATACGCAGGTGCAGACCATCGACGCGGTCAGCGCCCATCTGGAGATCGCCGACCGCTGGATCCTCTCGCGGCTGGCCACCGCCGCGCGCGAGGTGACGCGCTCACTCGATGCGTTCCGGTTCCAGGAAGCCGCGGAAACCGTCTATCACTTCTTCTGGAGCGAGCTGGCGGACTGGTACCTGGAGCTGATCAAGCCACGCTTCTTTGCGGATGCGGATCCCCGCAGCAAGAGTGCTGCACAGGCAACGCTGGTCGAAGTTCTCGACCAG
>CBJLQC010000396.1:0-3360 GCA_966424955.1 uncultured bacterium
CGCGCGTTCTGGTTCGGCGACGTCGGGTTCTTCATCCTGGACCAGCGCAGCGTGGGACCCGCACTGGGGCAGGACTCGGTGGACCGGGGCAAAATTGCCGGCATCATCGGGCTGGCGCTGGTGCTGATCATCATGGTCGGTATCTACCGCTTGTCCGGCTTCCTCGCCGTCATGGCGCTGGTCGTGTACGTCATCATGGTGCTCGGTGGTCTGGCCGCGCTTCCCGATGCCGCGCTGACCGCGCCCGGTATCGCCGGGTTGATCCTTTCCATCGGTATGGCGCTCGATGCCAACTTCCTGATCTTCGAACGAATACGTGAGGAGATCGACGCCGGGCATTCGAACCGCGCCGCCATGGAAGACGGCTTCAGCCACGCCATGTCGGCCATCGTGGACTCGAACCTGACCACGATCATCACGGCCCTGATCCTGTATCAGGTGGGTACCGGCCCGGTGCGTGGCTTCGCGATTACGCTGACCATCGGCATCCTGGCCTCGTTCTTCTCGGCCGTGTTCGTGACCAAGACCTTTTACATGCTGTACCTCGACCGGAAAGCACCCGGCGAGCCGATCAGCATTTGATGCTGGATAGACAACATGGTCCGCTTTTTTCCTAACGCGAACTACAAGTTCATTGAGCTGCGCAAGGTGTCGTACATCGCGACGGTCATCGCGTTCGCGATCGGCATCGCCGGCGCAATCTACTTCCAGGTGTCCAAGGGTTCCTGGCTGAACTACGGCGTCGATTTCGCCGGCGGCACGCTGCTTCAGGTACGGTTTGCGCAACCCACCGAAGCCGGCGACCTGCGGGCGGTCATCGACGCGCGCATCCCGGGCACCGAAATCACGAATTTCGGGGATCAGAATGAATTTCTGGTGCGCACACCGCGGTTCACCACCGGGAATCGGAGCGCTTCCGATGAAGCCGTGGCCGCCCTGCGCGAGCGTTTCGGCAATACGTTCCAGATCATGCGCACGGAAGCCGTGTCCGCCAAAGTCGGCCGGGAGCTCACCCGCAATGCCGTCATCGCCGTCCTGCTTTCCTTCGGAGCTACGCTGATCTACCTGGCGTTCCGCTTCGAATG
Organism: uncultured bacterium; assembly: GCA_966424955.1. GTDB lineage: Bacteria > Gemmatimonadota > Gemmatimonadetes > Longimicrobiales > RSA9 > CBJLQC01. The sequence goes on from CBJLQC010000396.1 coordinate 1,086, forward strand.
GCGATTCGGCCTGGCGGCCGTGATCGCGACTGTCCACGACACGTTGCTCACGCTGCTGATCATTGCGGTGTTCCGCTTCGAGGTGAACCTGACGACCGTGGCCGCTGTGCTGACCATCGTCGGGTATTCGCTGAACGACACCATCGTCATCTTCGACCGCATCCGCGAAAACCTGAAGAAAACGGCCCGCAAGCACGTGGATTTGCGCGAGTTGATGAACCGCTCGATCAATGAGACGCTGCCGCGCACGACGCTGACCGCGTCCACCACGCTGGCCACGCTGCTCTCGCTCGCCATCTTCGGCGGCGCGATCGTGCGCGAGTTCGCCATCATCCTGATCCTCGGGATTGTGCTCGGTACGTATTCCTCCATCTTTATCGCGTCGCCGGTGCTGTACGAGATTGAGAAGCGCTGGGGCGACAAGACCGGCCATAAGCCGGTCGAACGCCAGACGCGCGTTGCCTTGTAGGCAGGCAGGAATTTGAACCAAAGGCCGCGCGGTCCTGCTGCGCGGCCTTTTTTACTATGGACCAGAACACACTGCAGCTGTTCGACTCACACTGCCACCTGACCGACGAGAAATTCGCGGGAGAGGTGCCCGCCGTCATCGAGCGAGCCGCGACCGCCGGTGTGGTGCGCATGGTTACCATCAGCTCGGACCCCGACGATGCCGAGGTGGCACTCGACATTGCCCGCCTGCACGGTAACGTCTGGACGACTGCGGGCATTCATCCGCACGCGGTTGCCGAGCATGGTCGGGACGCGCTGTCGCGGGTGGCCGAACTGGCGGAGGACGAGCGCGTCGTCGGCATTGGCGAGACGGGGCTGGACTACTATTACGACAATTCGCCGCGCTCCGCGCAGCGGCAGGCGCTGCGCCGCCACGTGGAGCTGGCCGCCGACCTCGCGCTGCCGCTCATCGTTCACTCGCGCGAGGCGGATGCCGACACGATCGCCATCATTCGCGAGGTCGAGGGCGAGGTTTTCGGCGTGCTCCATTGCTTCGATGGTGGGACCGATCTGCTGGAGGCCGGCATCGAAGCGGGATGGATGATCTCTTTTTCCGGGTTGGTCACTTTCAAGAATTACGATAAGGAAGGACTCGTGCGGGCCGTTCCGCCCGACCAGCTGCTCATCGAAACCGACAGCCCGTACCTCGCCCCGGCGCCCAACCGCGGCAAACGTAACGAGCCTGCTTTCGTGCGCGCCGTCGCGGAAACGGTCGCACGCATGCGCGGCGAAACGCTGGAAGACCTGGCCGGTGAGACCTGGCGCAATGCCAACCGTTTCTACGGATTGCCCAATACATGACGCGGCGCATCCACATCCTGCCGGACGCGCTGGCCAATCAGATTGCGGCGGGCGAGGTGGTCGAGCGGCCGGCGTCCGTGGTCAAGGAGCTGGTCGAGAATGCGCTCGATGCCGCGGCTACCCGCATCAGCATCGAGATACAGAACGGCGGCAAGACCGAAATCCGCGTTGCCGATGACGGGTGCGGCATGGGTCGCGATGACGCGTTGCTCTCGCTGGATCGGCACGCGACCAGCAAAATCACGCAGCCCGACGATTTGCACGTGGTTCGCACATTCGGCTTTCGCGGCGAGGCGTTACCCTCGATTGCTTCCGTAGCGCGCGTGGTGCTGGAAACCGCGGAGCCGGCCGGCGTCGGCTCGCGCGTGCGGGTCGCGGGCGGCCGCATCCAGGGGGTCGAGGATGCCGCCCGCCAGGCGGGCACGACCGTGATCGTGCGCAATCTGTTCTTCAATGTGCCGGCGCGCGCGAAGTTCCTGCGCAGCGCGGCCGGCGAGACGCGCGCGGTCGCCGACGTTGTGACCACGCTCGCGCTCGCGAATCTATCGACTGCCTTCCGTCTGGAATCGAATGGCCGGGCGCTCCTCGAGCTGCCGGCGGCCGGCGACCTGGTGTCGCGCGTGGCCGCGCTCTGGGGTGATGACACGGCGGCGCGACTGATCCCAATCAGCCAGCAGCGCGGCAGCATCGCGGTCGCCGGCCTGGTGGAGCGGCCGGACGCGGCGCAGAGCGGGCCGCGCCGCGTGCACCTGTTCGTCAATGGGCGGCCCTTCCGGGATCGCGACATGGTCTGGGCGGCCGAGCGCGCGTATCGCACGACCGTACCCCAAAGCGTGAAACCGTCGCTGCTGGTCTACGTAAATGTTGGGCCCGGCGAAGTGGATGTAAACGTGCACCCCACGAAGGCCGAGGTCCGTTTCCGCGCGAAGCTCGATGTGGAGGCGGTCCTCGAGGAAGCGATCCG
>CBJLQC010000397.1:0-3355 GCA_966424955.1 uncultured bacterium
GTCTTCAGCGTGATCACCGGTCCACGATCCGCAAAATGTCGCGTTGCACGTCGTCGATGCTCCGGTCCCCGTCAATGAATTGCACCTGGGCGCCCCGGCGCTGATAGTAATCGACGATCGGCGCGGTCTGCTGCTGATACACCTCGAGCCTGCGCACTACCGTATCGCGCCGGTCGTCCGACCGCTGTACCAGCTCCGCGCCGCAGCGGTCGCACTTCTCATCGTGTGCCGGCCGGTCAAAGTACATGTTGTAGACGGCGCCACAATTCGGACATGAGCGGCGGCCGCTCAAGCGCTTGACCAGCGGCTCGTCCGGGACTTCCAGTACGATCACCGCGTCAATCGACTTCTGCATTTCCTCCAACATGCGATCGACGCCTTCCGCCTGCGGGATCGTACGCGGGAACCCGTCCATGATGAAGCCAGTGCCCGCATCCTGGATCGCTTCGCGCACGAGGCCGAGGATGACGCTGTCCGGCACCAGCTCACCCGCGTCCATGAACTTCTTGGCCTCCAGGCCGAGCGTCGTGCCGGCGCGGACGGCGTCGCGCAGGATGTCCCCGGTCGAAATTTTCATCATTCCCCGCTTTTCGGCGAGGACGGTCCCCTGGGTGCCTTTGCCGGCGCCCGGTGGTCCAAACAGAACTAGGTTCATTGCCTCTATTAGGTGAAGAGGATGATAGCGCAAGCGCGAGCGCGAGGAGTTCGCTTTTTCCTCGCGCTCGCGCTCGTCCTCTCAGCCTCTTAGCCTGCCCAAGCTACATGTATCTCTGACGACCCCGGAAGCGGACTCGTCCCTTCTTCATGAAACCTTCGTAGTGCCGCAGGAGCAGATGCTGCTGCATCTGCTGTACGGTGTCCAGCGCCACGCCGACCACGATCAGCAGCGATGTGCCGCCGAAGAAGAAGTTCTGCATGTTGAAGGCGTTCGCCACGAAGAACGGCAGCAGCGCGATGAACGCCAGGTAAATGGCACCGGCCAGGGTGATGCGACTGAGTACGTGATCGATGTATTCAGCCGTGCGCGTACCCGGCTTCACGCCCGGGATAAATGCGCCCTGTTTCTTCAGGTTCTCCGCCAGGTCGACCGGATTGAAGATGATCGCCGTATAGAAATACGAGAAAAACAGGATCAGCACGGCGTACAGCGCATAGTAGAGCCAGCTTCCCGGGCTGAGCGCCTGCGACATGTCCTGCAGGAATCCGGTGCGGTTCTGTCCCATGAAGGCGGCGACCGTGCCCGGCACGACGATGATCGACTGCGCAAAAATGATGGGCATCACGCCCGACGAGTTGATGCGCAGCGGAATGAAGCTCTTCTGCCCTTCGCGCACCCGCCCGCGGCCCATGACCTTGCGCGGGATCTGCACCGGGATCTTCCGCGCCGCCATGGTCATGGCCACCACGCCGGCCACCACCGCGACCATGATCGCGACCATGAGGACCACGGCGAAGGGAGAAACGACATCCGTAGCCACCTGCTCCCAGGTGTTGGCCACCTGCGTGGGGAAGCTCTCGATGATCGAGAAGAAGATCAGGAGCGACATGCCGTTGCCGATGCCGCGGTCGGTGATCTGTTCGCCCAGCCACATGATGAAGATGGCGCCGATCGTCAGAATGAGCGCCGTCGAGAGCAGGAAGAAGAAGCCGGGATTGCGCACAGCCCCGGGCATCGACTGCATGAATACCGCGTAGCCATAACCCTGCAGCAACGCCAGCCCGACCGTCGCGTAACGCGTCCATTGCGTCAGTTTCTTGCGGCCGTCTTCGCCTTCTTTCTGCATCTTCTCCACGGTCGGCACGACCGCGGCCAGCAGCTGGAAGATGATGCTCGCGGAGATGTAGGGCATGATGCCCAGCCCGAAGATGGTCGCGCGCGAGAGCGCCCCGCCCACGAACATGTCGTAGACGCCAAACAACGAACTCTGCAGGTTGCCGAACTGCGCCCGCAACGCCGCGACGTCGATCCCGGGCGCCGTGATGTGTGCACCGACCCGATAGATGAGCAGCGTCATGAGCGTAAAGAGAATTTTCTCTTTCAGCTCGGGAATCTTGAAAAGATTCGGGATCGGATTGGCCATGATCAGGCCTCCAGAATTTCGACGCTGCCGCCGGCCGCTTCGATCTTGGCGCGCGCGCTCTCGCTTACCGCATGTGCGCGCACCGTGACTTTGCGCGTGATTTCGCCATCACCCAGGATCTTGACCGGCTGGCCCTTGCCGATGTCCACCAGGCGGTTCGAGTGCAGCACTTCCGGCGTGATCTCGTCTTCACTCAGCTTGTTCAGCTGACCGACGTTGACGATCTCGTAAACGGTGCGGAACGGGTTCTTGAAGCCGCGCTTCGGAACCCGGCGCTGCAGCGGCATCTGGCCACCTTCGAACCACGATGGAATGCCGTGGTGCCCGGTGCGAGCCTTCTGGCCCTTGTGGCCTTTGCCCGAGGTCTTGCCCTTGCCCGAGCCGGGGCCGCGACCCAGACGCTTCTTGCCGCGGTGGGCGCCTTCAGGACGCCGGAGATTGTTGAGATCCGACATTACTTATCCTCACCTTCCAGCTCCTGCACATCGACCAGATGGCGGACCTGAAACACCATGCCTCTGATGGCTTCGTTCTCTTCATGGACGACAGACTGCTGGTGACGCAGGCCGAGCGCACGCAAAGTCCTGCGATGCGTTTCCGGCTTGCCGTTGGCACTGCGAATCTGCGTAATCTTCAACCGACGCGGCTGCGCAGCCGCCTTCTTTTTAGACACCACGACGCACCTGCGCTGTTCTCCGGCGTGGCAGGCCGAGTTCCTCGATCGAGACGCCGCGCTCCTGCGCGATACGCTCGGGCGTGACCAGCTGCTCGAGCCCATCCATCGTGGCGCGCGCCACGTTGATCGGGTTGTTCGACCCCAGGCTCTTCGTCAACACATCGGTGATGCCCGCCGCTTCCAACACGGCGCGCACCGGCCCACCCGCGATCACCCCGGTACCGGCACCGGCCGGCTTGAGCAGGACACGCGCGGCGCCATGCTTGCCGAGCGCCTCATGCGGCAGCGAACCGGCGGTAATCGGCACGTTGATCATCTGCCGACGCGCCTGCTCGAAGCCTTTCCGGATGGCCTCGGAGACTTCATTGGCCTTGCCGAGCGCGATGCCGACATGACCCTGCCGGTCACCAACGGCCACCAGCGCGGTGAACGAGAAGCGGCGTCCGCCCTTCACGACCTTCGCGACCCGGTTTACGAAGATGACGTTCTCGACCTGGTCGCTGTCCTGCCGCTCGCGACGCTTGTCGCCATCGCGCGGACCACGTCCACGATCGCCGCCCCGATCATTGCCCGGACCATCCTGGCCGCCGCGACCCTG
>CBJLQC010000398.1:0-3354 GCA_966424955.1 uncultured bacterium
AGCACGGCCGCGCCCACCGGATCGACGTCGCGCGCGCCCAGCAATGCGCTCGGTCCGATCAGCAGCGCCATGCCGAACAGGCCAACGACCACGCCGGTCAGTGCCGCGGCGCCGGGATGCCGGCCGCCCGGCCTCAGCCAATCGATAATGACAACCAGTAACGGCACGATGGCCACGATCAGCGCGGTGATGCCGGACGAAATGTGCTGCTCCGCCCACACGACACAGCCGTTGCCGACGCCCAGCAGAAAGACGCCGAGAATAATTCCATCGCGCCAGTGCTGCTTTTCCGGTTTGACGCCCGTGCTCAGCCGTGCCCAGAGGTAAAGCACCGAGCCGGCCACCACGAAGCGGCTCGCGCCGACCAGGAACGGCGGAATGTCCTGGATGGCGAATTTGATGAAGAGGTAGGTGGAGCCCCAGATGAAGTAGATCGCCGTGAAGGCGGCCAGCAGTCTGGCCCGGGATACGTGCGCCGTCATGCGTCGTACAGTAACATGAACGACCATGAAACTCGAATTCGAAATCCTGGAGCTGCACACCCGTCACGACTTCAACATCGCACGCGCGGCGGCGCCGCCGCAGCGGCGCAACGTGTGGGTGCGGCTGACCGATCATGACGGCGCGCAGGGTTGGGGTGAGGCCGCACCCAATGCCTACTATGCGGAATCGGCCGACACGGTTGCCGAAGTACTGCCGGTCTATGCGCAGGTGCTGCGCGACGCAGATCCGCGCGACGTCGACGCGCTCGAGCGCCGGCTACTCGCCGCGGCACCATCCCGGCATCCGACGTATCCGCCGCATCCATCCGCGCGGTCGGCAATCTCCGCCGCGTTGCTCGATCTGCTGGCGCGCCGCGCGGGTCTTCCTGCCTGGCAGTATCTCGGGCTGGACAGTCAGAGCGTGCCCTCGTCCTTCACGATCGGCATCGATGAGCTCGACGTCATGCGCGAGAAGACGCGCGCGGCAACTGGCTACCAGATTCTGAAGGTCAAGGTCGGCACACCCAACGACGAGCGGGTGCTGGCCATGCTGCGCGAGGAAGCGCCGCAGGCGCGCATCCGGGTGGATGCCAATACTGCCTGCACGGCCGATCAGGAGATCGCCGTCCTGCCCATGCTGCAGGAATACGGCGTGGAGCTGGTCGAGCAGCCGGTCGCCTCGGACGATTACGACGCATTGAAGCGGGTCAAGGAAGTGTCGCAGATCCCGGTCATCGCGGATGAATCATGCCGCGTGGCCGCCGACGTCGAAAAGCTGGCCGGCTGCGTGCACGGCGTGAACATCAAGCTCGCCAAGTGCGGCTCGATCTGGGAGGGCGTGCGCATTGCCGAGACCGCCCGCGCGCATGGCATGACGGTAATGCTCGGGTGCATGATCGAGAGCACGCTCGCGATCGCCGGCGCCATGCAATTCTGCTCGCTGGCGGATTACGTGGATCTGGATGGCGCAGCACTCCTGCGTGAAGATCCGTTCCGCGGGCCGCACCTCGATGAGCAGGGGAACGTCGTGTTCAACACGGAGGCCGGGCTGGGCGTCACGCGAGCTTGAGGTAAAGCGGCGTCACCAACGCAGCAGCTGCGCGATCTTCTCCGCGCTGGGCGGCACTTCCACCACGTTGATGGCCTGCTTCATCACCGTGTCCGGATCCTTCAGGCCGTTGCCGGTCAGCACGCAAACGCATCGCAGTGCGGGATCGACAACCCCTGCTTCGACGGCGGCTTTGAGCGCGGCAATCGAGGCTGCCGATGCCGGCTCGCAGAAGAAACCTTCCGTCCGCGCCACTTCGCTGTAGGCTCGCAGGATCTGCTCATCGCTGACGGCCGCGAACTGGCCTTTCGATTCCTTGACCGCATTGATGGCCGGTTCCCACGTGGCCGGTTTGCCGATGCGGATGGCGGTGGCAATCGTCTCCGGGTCGTCGATGAAGCGGCCGCGCACGAAGGGCGCGGCGCCGCTGGCCTGCCCACCCAGCATGCGCGGCAGTGCGGCCACCCGGCCGCGCTCGTGGTAGCGTTTGAACCCCAGCCAGTAGGCCGTGATGTTGCCGCCGTTGCCGACTGGCAGCGCGAGCAGATCGGGTGCGCGGCCCAACCCATCGCAGATCTCGAACGCGGCCGTCGTCTGGCCTTCAATGCGGTAGGGATTCACCGAATTGACGAGCGCCGCGCCGTGTTGCCCGGCGAGCTCGCGCGCCAGCTCGAGCGCGCCGTCGAAATTCGTTTTGACCACGACGATGCGCGCCCCGTAGGCAACGGCCTGCGCGACCTTGCCGGCTGCCACCTTGCCGGCCGGCAGCAGTACCACGCAGATGAGGCCGGCGCGCGCCGCGTAGGCGGCCGCGCTCGCCGAGGTGTTGCCGGTCGAAGCGCAGATGATGGTGGACGCGTTGCCTTCCATCGCCTTGGCCACGGCGACCACCATGCCGCGGTCCTTGAACGAACCGGTGGGATTGAGGCCGTCGAATTTCAGATAGAGTTCCTGCACGCCCACCCACCTGGCCAGGCGCTCGGTCCGCAGCAGCGGCGTGTTGCCCTCGTGTAGTGTGAGTGACGGCGTCTTATCCGTGACCGGGAGCCAGTCGCGGTATGTGGTCAGCAGTCCGGGATTCATGTTTCCAGATACCTCGCGCCCTCCAGGTCCGGCTCCGCAATGAAAGCAATCGCCGGGTCATTGGTGGCCTGCTCGAAAGCACGCCGCATGGCGTCGCATACGCCCCGTTCCGCGGCGCGCGTGCACACCGCGATCAGTCCCGAGCCGCTGCCCGAGATGGTGGCTGCATGCGCGCCGGCCACGAGCGCGGCCGCCAGGGCCTGTTCGCCGCCCGGAATCATGGGCAGCCGATACGGTACGTGGAGCTCATCCGCGAAGCCGATGCGCAGCAGCTCCGGATCGGCTTCGGCCAGCCCCTGCGTGAGCGCTACGACACGCGCGATCGCGCGCGTCGCGACCGCATGCGCCACCTGCGCCGGCAGCGCGCCGCGGGCCGCTTTCGTGGCGACGACGGCCTGCGGCGCGGCAAAAACGAAACGAATGCGATCGTCGAGACGCAGTCGGTGGATGCGCACGGTCCCGGCCGCATCGACGACCTCGGTGACGGCTGCCATCAAGCCACCGAACGTGGCCGGCACCGCGTTGTCGGGATGGCCTTCCAGCGCGGTCGCGTGCGCGGCCACCACCTCACGCTCGGCAGGTGCATCGCGCAAAGCGTGCGCTATCATGATCCCCGCCACGGTGGCGGCGGCCGAGGAGCCCAGGCCGCGGCCGATCGGAATGTCGGAGTGCAGCTCCAGCCGGCCGCGCGGCTCCACCTCCTGCGCGCGCATGGCCCGCGTCAGTACGTCGTCATCGGTG
>CBJLQC010000399.1:0-3340 GCA_966424955.1 uncultured bacterium
GCATAGGCCAGCCCGCGTGCTATGTCCGCGAGCACCCGCGTCACCTGCGCGTAAGGCAATGCACCGCGCTGCTGGATTTCACTCTTCAGCGTGCGACCCGGCACGTACTGCATGATGAGCGCGAGGCTGCGGTCGCGAAGACGACGGGTGCCATACAGCGCTACCAGGTTGGGATGCTGCAGCCGGCCCACGGTCTTCGCTTCGCGCGCCAGCCGCGCGGCCGCCTCTTCGTCCTCTACGTAGACGGTGCGGATGACCTTGATGGCGACGTCGCGGCCCAGCTCCCGATCGCGCGCCAGGTACACGACGGCCGTCCCGCCGCGCCCGAGCTCCCGCAGGATCTCGTACTCGGCCTCCAGCTCCGCGAACCGCGGCAGATCTTCTGGTCCGGTGGGTCGGTGCACGTCAACAACTTCTGCGGCACCCGTCGACGCCAGCACGGGAGCCGTTGGCGTCCGGGCTGGCATAGCCACGTTTAGATTGAGGGGTCGCGATGGCCACGGTTGCCGTGACCCGGATGTATACCTGAAAAGATGATTACGAGTTCGATTTAAGTCCAGCCATCGGCACGGCTTGGTGGCGTATTTGTTCTGCCTGCCACGTCACCCGCTACCCCCGGCGCACCCAATTCCGGGCCCGGACCATCGGAGGGACGCGGTCCACTCCCTGCACAGTGGAAGCAAGGCCAATTCCCGGGGGTGCCGTCATGGATTCCAGCACAAACATCAATGTCTTCATACTGGCGGGTTCGTTGCGGCGAGCATCGCTCAACTATCGGCTCGCGCAACTCGCGGCCCGCGCGCTCGAAGCACGCGGCTCCGCCGTCGACCTCGCCTGCATCGGCGACTTCGATGCACCCCACTACGATCAGGACGACGAGGAACAAACCGGGATTCCGGCCGGCGTGCAGCATTTCGCGAAGCGGCTGAAACAGGCCGACGCCTTCATCCTCGCCTCGCCGGAATACAATGCTTCGCTGCCCGGCGTCGTGAAGAACCTGATCGACTGGGCATCGCGCATGCGGCCGCAGCCCTTCAACGGCAAACAGGCGCTGCTGCTGTCCGCCTCACCTTCGATGGTGGGCGGCAATCGCGGGCTCTGGTGCCTGCGCATCCCGCTCGAGCATTTGGGCATGCGTGTCTATCCCGACATGTTCTCGCTCGCCCAGGCGCACCAGGCATTCGCGGAGGATGGCAAACTCGGTAGCGAGGTGCTGCAGAAACGTTTCGATGAGACCATCGGTTGCTTCTCCGACCTGGTCGAGGCCGCGAAGCACTATCCGGCTCTGAAGAAACACTGGGTCGAGTTCCTCGGCGAACGGCCGGACGCGGCGATCGATCGCGTCGAGACTTCGGACGCCGATGCGGCGTAATCGTCGGATGGAATACGACACGGAGAGAAATCGGCTATGACGACAGTCAGCGTTCGTTACATGATCGACGACGTGCCCGCGGCCGTCACCTTCTACACGACCGTGCTCGGCTTCACCGTCGAGCACGACGCGTCACCCGCTTTTGCCTCGGTAACGCGTGACGGCGTGCGACTCCTGCTGAGCGGCGCGGGCAGCTCGGGCAAACGCCCGCTGGAGGATGGACGACAGCAGGTACCCGGCGGCTGGAACCGCATCCACCTGCAGGTCGATGACCTGGAAGGTGAAGCAGCGCGTTTGCGCGCGCTCGGCGTGCCGTTCCGCACCAGGGAGATCGTCACCGGACCAGGCGGCGCGCAGATCATCATCGACGATCCGTCGGGCAATCCTGTCGAGCTGTTCCAGCCGCAACGGTGACGCTTGCGCTGTAAACCAAACGGCCCCGCTTCCTGGGAAGCGAGGCCGTTTCTGCACGCGGGCTTGCCGATCAAACCACCTTCAGCGTGGCGTAGATGGCGAGCACGACGAATATCAACAACAGCATGGCCACCATGGTGAACACTTCTTTTTTGCCGGCACCGGCACAGACCGCGCAATCTCCGCCGGTAATGACCGTGCCGCACTGCATGCATTCTTCGCTGTTCAATCGAACCTCTCCATGAAACTGGATGACCTGGGTCAACCATCAGTCTCGCGGCAGCCGGTTTTGTTACAGGCGGTGAACACGGCCGGTCCGGCCCCGCACAGAACCTTATTGAGTCGTGCTGTGCGCGCGTTCATATTTGATGGCGTGCTGCAACTTTCGATACCAATTGCCGGTGAGGGTGGAATGAAGAAGACCGCGAAAAAAGTCGCGAAGAAGGTCCGCAGGAAAGTCACGAAGAAGGCGGCGAAGAAGGTCGGCAAGGGCGCCGGCATCGCGGCTGGGGTAGCCGCGGCGGGCTATGCCGTGAAGAAACTGATGGACAAGAAGCGCGCGGCGAAGAAGCGCGCGAGCACGGCGTCCGCCTCCAGGACGGCCCGGAAGGCGGGCGGCCGCAAAACGGCGAAGAAAGGCGGCCGGAAGTCAGGCGCCAGGAGCGCCTAGCTGACGGAAGCCAATTCTGTTACAGGAGCGACACGCATGCCTGCTGCCATTCCACCGGGCTGACGTCCTGCTTGTACAGCTTCGTCTTGTCGACGATCAAGCCCTGCTCGACCAGCGCGATGTGGAACCGGTCCATGCCGCGGGTGGCACGGCCTTCGATGAAGGTGCCATCCGGGCGGTATTTGGACTTGTGCTTGGGACACTGGAAGCGCTTGTCCTCCTCCCGCCAGCGTAGCGCCGTGTTCTGGTGCGGGCACGACAGCGCGAACGCGTATGCGACGTTCTGCCACCGCACGAGAATCACCTGCGCCTCGCGATCGATGAACGCGCCGTCCGCCGACGGCACTGGATAGGATGCCTGGCTTTCACCGCTCAAAATCGCGGCAATCGCCTTCACCGGCAGCGCCAGCGCCGGGACCGACAGGGCGAGCGCCGCCAGAAACGTCCGCCGATCCGTTCCGCCACAACCATCACAGCTCATACTCACCCCGCAAAATCAGTGAGAGCCACGCCTACAACGACCGCCGCTACCCAGAACACCATGCTCATCCGCGAAACCAGCGCCAGCCTGCGCCAGAGCGCCTCGCTGGGCTCGCGATTGCGCAGCTTCGTCTCGACACTTCTCAGCACGCCCCCATTGACCAGCAAGACACCCACGACGCCGAGCTTGATCCAGAACAGTGGCGACGCCGTGAAAACAGCGACGTCCGCTGCGGCGAGCAGAAGACCGCTCACAAAAGACACGGCCAGCGCTACGATCACGATCGTATGCGTGCGCGCCAGCCGCTCCAGCTGATGCAACCGCTCCGCCCCATCCTCACGCCGCGCGCGCAAGCTGGCGTGATCCGCGCTGACCGCGAAACCACCACCGATCAACAGCGCCA
>CBJLQC010000400.1:0-3339 GCA_966424955.1 uncultured bacterium
CCGGTCAGCTCCACCTCCAGGATCTGCAGCAGGCCGGTGCGGCCCAGCTTGCACGGTACGCCCAGGAAGAGGTCGCGCATGCCGTATTCACCCTGCAAGTACGCCGAGCACGGCAGGATCCGCTTTTTATCGCGCACGATCGCTTCCGCCATTTGCACGGCGGCGGCGGCGGGCGCGTAGTAGGCACTGCCGGTCTTGAGCAGGCCCACGATCTCGGCGCCGCCGTTGCGGGCGCGATCGACCATGGCCGCGATGCGATCGGCGGCCGCCAGCTGCTTGAGCGGAATGCCGCTCACCGTCGTGTAGGAGGCCAGCGGCACCATCGTGTCGCCGTGCCCACCCAGCACCAGCGCCTGGATGTCCTCCACGCTGCAGTCCAGCTCGAGGGCAATGAAGCTGCGGTAACGCGCGGTGTCGAGCACGCCGGCCATGCCGATCACGCGCTCGCGCGGGAAGCCCGTCACCTGCATGGCGACGTACGCCATCACATCGAGCGGGTTGGACACCATGATGATGATCGAGTCGGGCGAGGTCTTCTTGATGTTCTGCGCGACCTGGCGCACGATCCCGGCATTGGTATTCAGCAGATCTTCCCGGCTCATCCCGGGCTTGCGCGCGATGCCCGCGGTCACCACCACGATGTCGGAATGGGCCGTGTCATCGTAGTTGTTGGTGCCGCGCACGCGTGTGTCGAAGCCCTCGATGGGCGCCGACTCCCACTGGTCGAGGCCTTTGCCCTGCGGCACGCCTTCGAGAATGTCTATCAGTACGACTTCGCGGGCGAGTTCCTTGAGCGCGAGTCCCTGGGCGCAGGTTGCGCCGACGTTGCCACCACCGACGACTGTAATCTTGTTGACCATGCTCGTCTCCGAATTAAGCACGGCCAAAGTAGAGTTAGCCGCCGACTTGCGAAAGTGCGCGCAGCCCGCCTGATCCGCGCGCGCTTCCCTGGATCAGATAGTGGCGCTCGGGTTTTACCGCGAGCGTGTGTGCGATGAGCGGTTCCAGCGGCTCGCCACGCCGCAATGCGTCGCGCAGGTTGGTCTGGATGTCTCCGAACAGGCAGGGACGCAGCTGACCATCCGCCGTCAGCCGCATGCGATTGCAGCGATCGCAGTAATTGTGGCTCATCGGCGTGATCACGCCCACCGTGCCGGGCGCGCCGGCGAACTGGTAATACGCGGCCGGCCCGTTGCCGCGCGGACCCTCCACCGCCTCGAGATGGGCTACCCGTTCCAGCCGCTGCAGGATTTCCAGCGCGGAGATGTAGTGGTTCTCGGAAATCGGCAGATTGTCGGCGACCGGCATGCCTGGGATGAAGCGTACATGCCACGGCCGGCCCTGCGTAATGCGGGCGAATTCCTCGACCTCGTCGTCGTTACGGCCACGCATGACCACGACGTTGATCTTGAGCGGCTCGAAGCCCGCGTGCTCGGCGGCCGCGATGCCGTCCATGATCTTCTGGAAGGAGCCCGCCCGGCGCGCCAGTGCGTCCACGCGGTCCGCGCGCAGTGAGTCGAGCGATATGTTGATGCGGTTGACGCCGGCCGCGCGCAGCGCGGCGGCCTGCTCGGCCAGCAGCACCGCATTGGTCGACAAGGCGATGTCCTCGATGCCCGGGACGGCGGCCAGCATCCCGACGAGCGCCGGCAGGTCACGCCGCACCAGCGGCTCGCCGCCCGTGAGGCGCACGCGGCGCAGCCCCAGGCCGGCCATGGCGCGGACGATCTGCGCCGTCTCCTCGTAGCTCAGGATCTCCTCATGCCGCAGCCACGGAAGCCCCGCTTCAGGCATGCAATAGACGCAGCGCAGGTTGCATTTGTCGGTCACCGAGATACGCAGGTACTCGATGCGCCTGCCGAAGCTATCCTGCACGAGGCACCTCGCCCGCCAGCCATTTCTCCGAGCCGCCCGCGTAGCGTTCCTGCTTCCACACCGGCAGCCGCTGCTTGATCTGCTCGATGACGTAGCGGCAGGCGGCAAAAGCTTCGGCCCGGTGCGGTGCCGACGCCGCGATCGCCACGCTCACCTCGCCCACTTGCAGCGCCCCGATGCGATGGACCGCCGCGACGTCGCCAACGCCCGCTTGCGACGCGGCCTCCGCGACGATGTCGCGCAGCACCTGCTCCGCCATCTCGACATACGCCTCGTAATCCACGCCGGCCACCGCGCTGCCTTCGTTGTGGTCGCGCACCGTGCCCAGAAAAACATCGATCGCGCCATCCTCCGGTCCGCCGACCAGCGCGAGGACGGAATCCGCGGCGATCGGAGCCCGCGTCACCCACGCGTGCACGCTCATCCGCCCGCCACCGGCGGCAGCAAAGCCAGCTCATCGCCATCGTTCAACACGGCCGCCAGGGAAGCATAGCTCATGTTGACGGCGACTACCGGCCTTTCGGGAATCACTGAAGTGGGGCGCTGCGCGCGCAAAGCAGCCACGGCGGCAGAAGCGGTGGCGCCGGCGGGCAGCTCGAGGGCCAGCTCACCAGTGCCGACCGCGTCCCGATACTGTGCGAAGAGAAGTACGCGGACCTGCATGCCGGGAATATAGCATCCCGGCGCGGCTAGGGACGTATCGGCTGCCTGATGCCGGATTCCGGCCGGCGGGGTGGGCCCTGACCCGGGCGGCGCAGAGCCATGTCGCGGACCTGTTCGTTGAAGCGCAGCCACATGATGACGAAGCGCGCATGCTGGCGCGGCGTGAGGATCCGGCTGAGCGCCTCCTGGTCCGACTTCCAGAGGGTCTCCTCCTGATCGCGCAGCCGCGTCATCTCGCTGATCAGGCGGCTGAACTCGGAATCGGTCGTGCTTTCATCGCGGACCGCGCGCAGCATCTCCCCGCGCAGCTGCACGGTGTTCTGCGCGAGGGCGCGGCGGCGTGGTGCGCTGTCGCGCAGATGGCGCTCCAGCCGGTTGCGGCTTTCCTGGTCGAGCTGCAGCTGCGTCGCGGTATTGTCCAGGAAGCGACGAACGATCTGCGCTTCCAGCTCCTCGCGCCGCTCGCGCTGCGCCTGCGGCACCTGCGCGGCGGCCGCCAACGGGAAGGTCAGCGCAGCAACTATCAGAACGAGCTTGTTCACGATTCTATCTCTCCCAGGAGCTGCTCCAGCTCCTCTACGGTCAGGTCCTGCAACGAGCCCGTTCCGGTGACCATGGCCGCTTCCACCGTGATCACCCCCAGACCGCCGTTTTTCGGCGACTCGGCCCCGGCGCGCGGATCGGTCGGCTGCGTGGTGTCCAGCAGTAGCGAGCCGCCGATCAGCGCCGCGGCCAACGTCGCGGCGAGCGCCATGTATTTGCGCGGGAAGCGCGCCCGGCGCGGCGCCGTTTGCAGCGTGG
>CBJLQC010000401.1:0-3338 GCA_966424955.1 uncultured bacterium
TCCGAAGCTCGGCTTGTTCCGGCATCCGGCGCGCGGACACTGCGGCCGCATGATCTGCGTGGAGATGGGCTTTCCGCCTCTGCCGCAGGAGCAGCTGCGCGCGTTGCTGATTACGCCGGGCTACGCCGGCAAACTGCTGCCGCGTCGCGCGCCCGACGCGCACAAGGGTGACTCCGGGCGTTTGATCATGATGGTGGGCAGCAGCGGCATGGCGGGCGCTGCCATCATCAGTGCGCAGGCCGCCGTGCACAGCGGGGCCGGGCTGGTTCGCGTTGCCTCGTCGGCGGACAACCGTGAGCTGCTGCAGAGTGCCGTGCCGGAGGCAACGTTCTTCGAGCGCGGTGGTACCATCGATGTGAGCGGCGCCACCGCCGTGCTGGCCGGGTGCGGTATCGGCACGAGCGCGGAAGCGGAGCAGGCGCTTCGGCAACTGCTCGACCGTACCGTCGCGATACCTACGATTTTGGATGCGGACGCGCTCAACCTGCTGGCGCTGCAGGACGACATGATCGAGCAGCTCGCGATCGAGCGGCCTTTGGTCATTACGCCGCACCCGCGCGAGATGAGTAGACTGATGAAGACCGATGTCGAAGAAATCACCGCATTCCCGCAATACGCCGCGCAGACTTTCGCGGATGCGACGGGTGCCGTCGTGTTGTTGAAGGGACAGCCCTCGCTGGTGGCCGCGCCTCGGCGCGCGCTGCTCATCAACACCGTGGGTTCTTCCGACGTCGCCGTGGCCGGTATGGGCGATCAGCTGAGCGGCGTGATCGCGGCCATGCTGGCGGCCGGCCTGGCGCCGCGCGAAGCGGCGGCCACCGGCCTGTTCTACAGCGGCCGCGCCGCTGATATCGCAGCGCGTGGGCGTGCGCTGTCACCGCGTGACGTCACGGATCACCTGGGTGCGGCGTTCGCGGATCCGGGGCCCGCCGAGTCCGAGCTCGGCCTCCCGTTCATTACCTTCGATCAGCCACCGCGCCGGTAACCCGATGAGGAGTTGGCTGCTGGCACTGGGCGCTGCGGCGCTGCACGCGAGTGCGGCCTATGCGCAGCACGGCTTCTGGCAGCCGGATGATCGCGTGCTGATCACCTCATTCGTGAACGCGCGCAGTATCGCGACCGACCAGCGGTACGTATTCGTCGCGACGACCGCCGGCCTCGAGATCTACGATCAGACTTTCCGGCGCTGGCTGCCGCCCAGCACCATCGAGGACGGCTATCCGGCCATGGAGCGGCCGGCGCGCATCGCCTACGATGCGCGCGAAGGCGGGCTCTGGCTGCTGACGGAACTACAGACACTGTACACCTACCAGCACGCCTTCCAGCGGTGGCAGCAGCGATTTCCGGGCGACCTGCCTGAAGACATGCGCGCGGCCATGCTGAATAGGACGAGCCAGCGTGACCCAGCCCTCCAGATCATGCGTAACGTGGCAGGCCGTGACCGCGCCGGGCGTGCCTGGCAGGTCACCGACATCGTTCCGGCCGAGCGCAACGGCACGTACTGGGCGACTTCGTTCGGAGGCAACTTCGCGTTCGTCGATACCCGCAATCTGAGTAGTGAAGCCTACACCTTCGGCACATTGAGCTACGGGGTGAGCGCGCTGGTCGCGGATCGTGATGGACGCATCTGGTTCGGCGGCGACGGCGCGGGGCCGCGTAACGGCATCGCCTCCGCCGACCGGTCGCTGCAAAACTGGCAACACTTCGAGGCCGGCGTGACCGACGCACCGGCCGGCCGCATCCACGAGTTCAGTGTTTCCACCCTCGGTCTCCACGCGGCCACGCCGGACGGCGTCTACGCGCATCGCGAGGCAGGGTGGCACCGCGTGACCGACGGCGACGCGCGCGCCCTGGCGCATACCGCGGGTAAGCTGTGGATCGGCGGGCGCGGGCCACTCGGCTGGCTGGACGGCGCGGACCAGTTCCACCGCGTCGAGTTTCCGTTGCAGACCGTGCACGCCCTGGCTGCGCGTCAGGACACATTGTGGATCGGCGCCGAGGCGGGGCTGTTCCGCTGGACGGAGGCGGGCGCGCGGCAAGTTGCTACCGGCACGCCGATCCGCGCGGTTGCCGTGAGTCCGCAGGCAGTCATCACCATCACGCCGGCGGGCGTGCGCACATGGGATGGCACGCAGCTGGGGTTGCCGCTCCGCAATGCGGCGCTCGATCGGGTCGGCGAGCCGGTCACGCTGGCCGTGCACGAGGCACGCGTGTTCGTCGGTGGCAAGCGCGGCGTGGCCGCGTGGAATACCGAAGACGACTCATGGCGCTACCTCACCATCCCCGACGACATTCCGGAAGGCCCGATTCTCGACGTGATGGCCGATGGCCCTTACGTGTGGGTGGCTACGCCGGCCGGCGCGCTGCGACTGGAATGGAACTGAGCAAACTCGCCGCAGGTCCCGAATTCGATTTGATCCGCGCTCTCGCCGCACAGGCCAGCGTCACGCATCCGCTCGTCCGGGTGGGCCCCGGCGACGATTGCGCGATCGTAGGCGAAATCGCGCTCAGCACCGACGCCAGTGTCGAGGACGTGCATTTCCGCCGCGCGTGGCTGACGCCGGAAGAGATCGGGTGGCGCGCGATGTCCGCCGCACTCAGTGATCTCGCTGCCGTGGCCGCCGAGCCCGTCGGCGTACTGATCACGATGGTTCTGTCGCAGCGGGACCGCAGCGATTTCATTCAACCGGTCATGCAAGGCGCGATCGACGCGGCGGAGGCCGTCGGCGCCATGCTGCTCGGTGGTGACACTGCGGCCGGCCCGGTGCTGACGCTCGATGTCGTTGCGGTCGGGCGGACCGCCCATCCGGTGCTGCGCTCGGGGGCGCGGCCCGGCGATGAAATCTGGGTCACCGGCGCATTGGGAGGCGCGGCGGCGGCCGTGCGTGCGTGGCAGCGCGAGGCACAGCCGAACGCGGCCGCGCGTGCCCGTTACGCGCGCCCGCTCCCGCGCATCGCGGCCGCGCGGTGGCTGCACGAGCACGCGCATCCCACCGCCATGATTGATCTGTCCGATGGTCTGTACGGCGACGTCGCGCACATTGCGGCGGCCAGCGGCTGCGGCGTCGTCATGGCCGCGGATGCCGTTCCCATCGATCGCGCGGCGGGCGCAGCCTTCGACGAAGCGGTCAGTGGTGGTGAGGACTACGAGTTATGCTTCACCGCGCCGCCCGGTATCATGGAGCGGCTGCGCGCGCGTTTCGAGGCCCAGCTCACGCTTCCGCTCACGCAGGTCGGCATCGTGGTGCCGGGCGCGGGTGTACAGGAGCGCGCGGCTGACGGCAGCACACGGCGGGTGGAGCGCGCCGGTTACCAGCATTTCAGGGACGAGGTTCGTT
>CBJLQC010000402.1:0-3334 GCA_966424955.1 uncultured bacterium
ATTCGCGCCGCTGTAGCGCCACGTCCGCGGGCATGCGGTTCTCCGCATAGCCCCGCGCCAGCTCGAACGTGGCCAGGTTGTTCAAGTGCCAGCCGGCCAGTGTGATGAACTGGAACTTGTAGCCCATGGCGCCCAGCTCGGTCTGGAATTTCTTGATCGTGTGCGCGTCCAGGTGCTTCGACCAGTTGAACGACGGCGAGCAGTTGTATGCCAGCAGCTTGCCGGGATAACGCGCGTGCACCGCTTCCGCAAACTCCCTGGCTTCCGCAATGTCCGGCGTGCTGGTCTCGCACCATACCACATCAGCGTAAGGCGCGTAGGACAGTGCCCGCGCAATCGCCGAATCGAGACCGGCACGCGCGTGGAAATAGCCTTCCGGCGTGCGCTCCCCCTGGATGAAAGGCCGGTCGCGCTCGTCGATGTCGCTGGTGAGCAGCGTGGCGGAATGCGCATCCGTGCGCGCGATGATGATGCTGGGCACGCCGCACACATCGGCGGCCAGCCGCGCGGCGACCAGGGTGCGGATGAACTGCGACGTCGGGACCAGCACCTTGCCGCCCAGGTGCCCGCATTTCTTTTCCGAGGCCAGCTGATCCTCGAAGTGCACCGCCGCCGCTCCGGCCGCAATCATGGATTTCATCAGCTCGAAGGCATGCAGCGGTCCGCCGAAACCAGCTTCCGCGTCGGCCACGATCGGCAGCATCCAGTCGATATCGTATTTGCCTTCGGCCCAATGGATCTGGTCCGCGCGGAGCAACGCCTGGTTGAGGCGCTGCACCAGCGCCGGCACGCTGTTGCTCGGGTACAGGCTTTGGTCGGGATAGGTTTGCGACGACAGGTTGGCGTCGGCCGCGACCTGCCAGCCCGACAAGTAAATGGCCTCCAGCCCGGCCGCTGCCATTTGCACGGCCTGGGCGCCGGTCAGTGCGCCAAACGTGCGCACGAAGTCCTGCCGCGTGAGCGCTTTCCACAGGCGCTCGGTGCCACGCCGCGCCAGCGTATACTCGAGCTGCACCGAGCCGCGCAGCTTGATCACTTCATCGGGCGTGTACGGCCTCTCGATGCCGCTCCATCGCCGATTGCTGTTCCAATCCATCTGGAGCTGGCGGGCGGCAGCTGCGCGTTTGGTTGTGGTTGGCATGTGTGAGCTCCTAGTGAAGCAGGCGGTAGCCTGGAATAGTCAGGAAGGGGACGAAGTCGTTGGACAGAACCAGCGAGTCCAGCAGGTCGGCGGCCTCCTGTAGCCGCGCATCGCTGCCGCTTTCTTCCTGGATGTGTTTGACCTGCTCATCGCGCAGGTGCTGGTAAAGCTCGGCCGTGAAAGCGCTGCCATCATCCAGCCGTGCGCTGTGCGTGCGCCACTGCCACAGCTGCGCGCGTGAGATTTCCGCGGTAGCCGCATCTTCCATCAAATTGAAGATGGCGACCGCGCCCGTACCCTGAAGCCATGCATCCAGGTAGCGGAGTGCCACGCCGATATTGTTTGCGACCCCGGCACGCGTAATGGCCGCGCCATGGATCTGCGTATCCAGCAGCTGCGCCGCTGACACCTGCAGATCACTGCGCAGCTGCTGCTTCTGGTGCGGACGCTCACCCAGTTTTCGATCGAAGATTTCGCGCGCGACCGGGACCAGGTCCGGGTGCGCGACCCACGTGCCGTCGAAGCCCTGCCCACTTTCCCGTTCCTTGTCCTCGCGCACCTTGGCGAGGGCACGCTCGTTGACTGCACGGTCCTTCCGGCTGGGGATGAAAGCCGCCATCCCGCCGATCGCGTGCGCCCCGCGCTTGTGGCACGTCTGGACCAGCAGCTCGGCATAGGCACGCATGAACGGCACGGCCATCGTGACCTGCGCGCGGTCGGGCAGCATGAAGGCCGGGTCATGGCTGAACTTCTTGATCATGCTGAAGATGTAGTCCCAGCGACCGGCGTTCAGGCCGGCGGCGTGCTCGCGCAGCTCGTACAGAATTTCTTCCATCTCGAAGGCAGCCAGGATCGTCTCGATCAGCACGGTCGCGCGGATGGTACCGCGCGGCATGTCGAGCTCCTCCTGCGCAAAGACGAACACATCATTCCACAAGCGCGCTTCGAGATGGCTCTCCAGCTTGGGCAGATAGAAGTACGGCCCGCTGCCGCGCTCGAGCAGCTCACGCGCATTGTGGAAAAAATAGAGGCCGAAGTCGAACAGGCTGGCTGAAACCGGCTCGCCCTTGATGAGCACGTTCTTCTCGACCAGGTGCCACCCGCGCGGCCGCACGACCAGCGTGGCGACCTCGTCATTCAAGGTGTACTGCTTGCCTTCCGGTGAGATGAGATCGATCTGGCGCCGGACGGCATCCTGCAGATTGGCCTGTCCCTCGATCACGTTTGCCCAGGTCGGCGCCAGCGAATCCTCGAAGTCTGCCATGAACACCCGTGCGCCCGAATTGAGGGCATTGATGACCATCTTCCGGTCGACCGGGCCGGTGATCTCGACCCGCCGGTCGTCCAGGTCGTGTGGCGCGGGCGCGACAGACCATTCGCTTGACCGTACCGTCGCAGTTTCCGGCAGAAACGCTGGCCGTTTGCCACCTCGCAAGTCGGCCTGTCGCATTTCGCGGCGTTGCATCAATCCACGACGTCGCGGTTCGAACTGCGCGTGCAGCCGGGACACGAATGCCAACGCAGGTTGCGTGAGAACTCGTTCCATGGACGGCACTTGCGAGCCGATTACAGCCGGTTGATCGAGCGTGGTTGCCAAGCGTCCCCCAGAAACGGGAATTGCCGCGAGCGGGGCGGGTAAAAGGCAGGAGGTATGCCAAACCTCACAGTTGACGGTTTCTGCACGAATATTGCCCCTCCGTCCGCGCAACGCGTTCAACCTCGAGGCAATTCATGGCGGACACGTCGCAAGTACAAACGTCCCGGCTGCAGGTAGCGGGCGCCAAGCCACAGGATGTCGGTACCGGTACCGCGCGCATCAGTCGTAAGACATTCCAGGCTCTGAACCTGCGCGAAGGCCAGGTCATCGAAATCGCTGGCAAGCGCAACACCGCCGCCATCGTGCTGCCGCCGTATACGGAGGATGAGGGCCTCGACGTCATCCGCCTCGACGGTCTGCAACGCGGCAATGCCGGTGTCAGCATCGGTGATTACGTGGACGCCAAGCGTGCGGACGTGAAACCCGCCAAGCGCATTCAGCTGGCGCCCGCCCAGAAGAACCTGCGGCTGGTCGGTTCCGGTGAGATGCTGAGACGTACGCTCTTTCAGCGCCCACTTGTTTCCGGTGACATCATTTCGACGTCGATCTATCAGCGCGCCACGCAGGGTGTCGGGAACCAGGGCAACATCCCGGAG
>CBJLQC010000403.1:0-3323 GCA_966424955.1 uncultured bacterium
GCCCTGGGCCTCGAGCCGGCGCAGCACGGCGCGCACCTCGGCGTTGCTGGAGCCGGTGGTGAGCTCGTTGAGCGTGGGTGGCATCAGCCCGCCGGTGCGGAGGCGCTCCATAAGCCGCTCGCGCAGCGCCTCATGCCGCCCCGAAAAAGCGGGTGCAAACCCGGACGCCGCAACGTGGCTGCCGCGCCTGCCCAGCAGTCCCCTCTGCTCCGCCGCATGCAGCGCGGCTTCACCAAGCGCGGGCGCAAAGCCGGACAACAGCTGGGCGCGATCGACGCCGTTCTCCAGCGGCTGCTCGGCGTGGAAGGCTGCCACGCGCGCACAGATCCGGGTAACCGCGTGCTCGAGCACGGGTGAAGCGTAGAAGATGTCGCCGGCCGCGAGGATTTGAGGTGGTGATGTCGTCGCAAATGCGCGCACTTCGTCCGGGGTGACACCGGCGGTAATGGGCAATTCGGCCGCCGGCATGCCAGCTGCGCCGGCCAGGAAGATCGCCGCCTCGATCCGTTCATGGGCGGTACCATCCAGCAGTAGTGGCAGTCTGTCCTGCTCATCCGGCGGAATGCGCTTGCGCGTGCGCCATACCTCGGCCACGCGCCCGCCACCAATCGTCCGGACCGGTGAGTAAGAGCGCAGCACCAGGCGATCGCCCACGCGCGCTACGAGCGGGCGCTCCAGACGGAGCTGCACCCAGTCGCGCCCCAGGATCAGCACGCGCGCCATTGCCTCGGCGGTGCCGAGGTGGACGCGCACTCGCTGCCGTTGCTTGAGCTCCACGCCGGGCAGCAGCTCGACTCTCGTCGTCAGCGTCGGCGTGGCTTTCCATTCATCGGCGGTAACCAGCACGTCCCCGCGTTTGACATCGGAACGTTCCACCCCGGTGAGGGCGAAAGCGGCCCGCTCCCCGGCATTGGCGCGGTCAACCGCACTGCCGTGCGTCTGCACGCCGCGAATCCGGACCGCGGCGCCCGGCAGGATCCGCGCGCGCTGCTGCGCGTCGGCGCGCCCGCTCCACACTGTGCCAGTCACGACCGTGCCGGTGCCCCGGATGGTGAAAACGCGATCGATCGGCATGCGGAAGAGGTCGGCATCGCGCCGGAGGGCGGACGCACCCAGCTCCTTTTCGAGCGCCGTCCGCAATTCAGGAAGCCCCTGCCCCGTGAGCGAAGAGACTACGACTACCGGCGCGCCGGGATAATTCTGCGCCACGAACTGCCGCACGTCCTCGGTGACCAGCTCCAGCCACTCGCCTTCTACGGCATCGCTCTTGGTGAGCGCGACGACCAGCCGCTCCACACCGAGCAGCTGCGCGATGGCCAGGTGCTCGCGCGTCTGCGGCATCACTCCTTCGTCCGCGGCGATGACCAGCAGCATGGCATCGAAGCCGGTGGCGCCCGCGAGCATGTTGCGGATCAGGCCTTCGTGGCCGGGCACATCGACGATGCCGATGTCGAGATCGCCCAGCTGCAGGTGCGCGAAGCCGAGATCGATCGTGATGCCGCGCGCTTTCTCCTCGGGCAGCCGATCGGTATCGGTGCCGGTGAGCGCCTTCACGAGTGTCGTCTTGCCGTGGTCGATATGACCGGCGGTGCCGAGAACAACGCGTCTCATTCGGGCTCGCGCAGTGACTCCTCGAGGAAAACCAGCGACTTCAGGGACGCGCCATCGACGACGTGGTGCGTCAGAAAACGCGCGAGCAGCCGCCAATGCGCGGCCGTGCGCTCCAGGATCAGCTGATCGCCTCGCATGAGGCGCACCAGCGCGGTCCGCGCCTCGGGCGGCAGCGCTCGGCCGGGCATTCCGGCCGAGCACGCCGCGC
Organism: uncultured bacterium; assembly: GCA_966424955.1. GTDB lineage: Bacteria > Gemmatimonadota > Gemmatimonadetes > Longimicrobiales > RSA9 > CBJLQC01. The sequence continues at coordinate 1,820 of CBJLQC010000403.1, forward strand.
ACCGCACGCCGCCGGCGACGTAGTCGAAGCTGCTTTCCTCCTGATCGGCGATGTAGCGCCCGCAGCCAATACACGCATCGAGGGCCGGCGCAAATCCCAGCTGCGCGATCAGCGCCCAGGTCTCACCCAGCACCACCGACTCGGCCGCCGGCCGGTCCGCGCGCGCAATCCGATCCAGTGTGTCGGTCACGACATGAAAGAGATGCTCGTCCGGCTCCTCGATGCCGGCCCGCATGACCAGCTCCGCGACGAGCGAGGCGCCGCCGAAGCGAACCAGGTCCGCGCCCAGTGCCTGGCGGCTGCGCGTCAGCTCGAACGAGCCCAGCGTGTGCAGGTCGCGGTTTTCCTTGGTGTAAAATGATGCTACGCCTTCGGTGAAGGGCTCGAGGATTCCGCCGTACCGCGATTTGGGATGGGCGGCACCCTTGGCAATGACCGACTGGACGCCCGCGGTGCGCGTCAGCAGCCGCAGGATCTTGCTGGTGTCCCCGTATCGAAAAACCTGCAGAATGAGCGCGTCGGTGGTGAGCAGAGCCATCGGCTCACGCGTCGCGCTTCAGGCGCGCGTACAGCTGACTGCGACGCCGCGCGACCGCCTCCGACTGATCGTCCTCCGGCAATTGCGCGAGCTGGGCGAGCAGGCGCCGGTGCTCGGGTGGACGACGTCGCCAGGCAAACAGCAGAACGCCGGCCAGCACCAGCGCACCACCCAGGACAACGAACAGTCCGGCGCGCCGGTCGGCCGGCGCGGGCGGCACGGCCGTCTGGCCAGTGGCCGCACCGAGATCTACCGGATCGGTCGCCTCGACGATGTACTCCAGCGTGTCGGGAAAGGGCAGCCGCTGCATCTCCCCCATGAACAGCTCGCCGCCTTCGCGGACGGCCACGAAGTAGATGGCGTTGCTGTCACTGTCGCTGGGCGCGGTGAGCGTGAAAGCGCCCATCGCATCCGAGGTATCGGTATCGACGCGCGCGCCGCTGGCGGTCGTCACGCGATGCAGCAGTACTTCGATGTTGGGGACCGGATTGTTATTGGCGTCGATAACGCGGCCGCGCAGCGTGTTCTGCGCGCTCAGCTCGCCGGCGGCCGTGAATGCAAGGAGCGTGATGGCGATGAATCTGGACACGAAACACCGGATCAAGGCGTGAAGCGGCCGAAATCCTCCGGATTCATGCGGCGCAGATATTCGCGCAGCTCTTCCGGACTGAGACCGCCCATTTGCGGCTCGCCCTCGGTTCCGCCTTCCGAGATGAAATTTTCGGGAGCGGTCGGCCCCTCGGCGATTTCGATGGAGGTGTTCTCGAGCAGGTCTTCCGTCGTGTAGATGGTGGCCTCCGTGCGCAATGCTATGGCAATCGAGTCGGATGGCCGTGCATCGATGCTGATCAGCTCGTTGCCGCGCTGCACGATCAGCTCGGCGTAATACGTGTTGTCCACGACCTTGGTGATCATGACCCGCTTGAGCTGGCCGCCCATCCCCTTGATCACGGAAGCGAACAGGTC
>CBJLQC010000404.1:0-3318 GCA_966424955.1 uncultured bacterium
CGGCGACGACCTGCTGTTTCTGCTCGGCGGCCGGCTCGATGCTCAGCTGTTCCTCCGCGCGCGCGGCTTTGCGCTCGCGCTCGCGCGGCGGTCCTGCTTCGCGGTCCGGCGTACGCTTCCGATCTCGGTCTCGGTCACGGTCGCGGCCGCGACCGCGCCGGCCTCGCTCGCCCTCGGCCGAAGCTTCGGCGGCCGCGGCCGGCGAGCCGGGCAGCGTCAGCTCATAGTTGCCGTTCTCGAGCTTGCGCAGGTTGATGACCTCGGCGTCGTGCGCCTGGCGCAGGAAGCGGCTGAACTTGCTGAAGCCGACCGTTGCTTCGCTCCAGTCGGGATCGAGCTCCAGGATGCGGCGCTTCACGTCGGAGTCGCGAGCTGCGCCCTTGCCCTGCGTGACATCCCGCGTGGCGCGGCGCAGCAGGTCGTAGGCACCACGCAGGCCGTTCTCGGAAGGCGTCAGTGTCAGCTCGGCTGAAGGGGAGGGCTCGTGAGCGCGCTCGCTCGCGGGTGGCGGCTCGGCCGGCGCGGTCACCGTCGGTTCGACGGCAGCCGGCGGCTCGGCGGCACGTCCGCGTCCGCGGCCGCGGCGCGGGCGACGCGCTTCGCGCGGCGGTCCTTCGGCTTCCTCGGCGGGCGCGGCAGCGCTGGCCGCTTCGCCTTCAGCCTCGGCCCGCTCGCCGGTGAACGGCGCGACCTCGTACTGTCCGTTCTCGAGCTTGCGGAGCGTCAGCAGGCCACGCGACGCGGCCTCGTGCAGAAAGCGATTGAATTTGGTGAAGCCGAGCGCCTTTTCATCGAAGTTGGGATCCAGCTCGAGCATCACCTGCTTCAGGCGGTCGGACCGCATGACATCATCGTTCTCCGCCATGCGCTGCACGGCGATCTCCGCGCATTCCCACGGGTCGAGTGGCGTGACTTCTTCTTCGCCGGCGCGCGTCAGACCGGTGAGCGCGGAGTAGGAGTAGTACTCGTCGCAGTTCTGCACCAGCAGATCGGATGCCGATTCGCGGATGCCGACGCCGATCACGTACTTGCCGTACTCCTTCAGCTTGAGCACGAGGCTGCTGAAATCGGAATCGCCGGACAGCAGGATGAACGTGCCGATCTCGGGGCGCACGAAAACCAGCTCGAGCGCGTCGATCGACAGCCGAATGTCCGTCGCATTCTTCTTGGAAGTGCCGTACGCGGGAGCGAAGATCAGGTCGACGGAGTTCTCCGCCAGGGGAACAATGTACTGCGGATAGCGACGCCAGTCGGCGTAAGCGCGTTGCACCGCGACTTTGCCCTTGATGATGTCGCTGTTGAGCAGACTCTTCAGTTCCTTGGTAAGGTCGCTGCGGATCCCCATCGTCACGTTGTCGAAGTCGATGAGGAGGGCCGCGTGCGGGGCGTTGGGCCCTTGCGTCATGGTCGCGCGGCCGCTCAGATGGGCGGCGCGAGCAAATTGTGCTGTCATTCTCTTCTCTTTTTGTTCTTCACAGCGAGCGACGAAACGCAGGAGAGTTCACAGACTGCGGTGCAACGGTTTCCCCATTGGGAAAGCGTTCGCACCCTCGCGTATGACCTGCTCCTGCGCTGCTTCGCTCCCTGTGATCAAGCTGTTAGGGACGGCGCGACGACTCTTCGGCGCTAACCATCCTCGCGAGCTCCACGCGGCGGACCTTGCCCGATCCGGTAAGCGGGAAGCTGTCGAAAAAGCGGACCAGGTCCGGCACCTTGTAGTCCGCCAGTGCGCCACGACACCAGTCCTTGATCTCTTCACCGGTGATGATGGCGCCTTCCACGGGAACGACGCACGCACACACCACTTCGCCGAGCACCTCATGCGGCAGCCCTACGACTGCGACATCCATGACGGCCGGGTGTGCGTGCAGACGGTCCTCTACTTCGCGCGGGTAGACGTTGAAGCCACCACGAATGATGAGTTCCTTGCGTCTGCCTACGATGTGGACGAAGCCGTCATCGTCCACGATGCCCAGGTCGCCGGTCATGAAGAAGCCATCATCGTCGAAGGCCGCGGCGGTCTCGCCCGACTGACGGTAATAGCCTTTCATGACGCCCGGACCCTTCACCGCGATCTCGCCCAGGCTCTCGACGGGAAGGATAGTGCCATCGAGGTCGAGGACCCGCACTTCCGTCCCGGGCAGCGGCCGCCCCACCGTGAAAATCTGCTTTTCGAGCGGATCATCAGGGCGCGTGATCGCGGCCGTCGAGCCGGTTTCCGTCAGCGAGTAGGCCACCAGCAGATTCGGACACAGCTCCAGCCGGATGCGTCGGACCAGCTCATCACTGATCGGTGCGCCCGCGACAATGCCCGCGCGCAACGATGACAGATCACGCCGAGGCCGGTCGGCTTCGCGCATCTCGGTGATGAAGACGGTGGGCACGCCGTAATGCACGGTGACCCCGTGGCGCTCGATCAGCTCGAGCGAGTCGGCCGGCTGAAACTGCTCCTGGAGGACGAGCGAGGCACCGGCTTCCACCGTACCGAGCACGCCGGCCGCGAGGCCGAAGACGTGGAAGACCGTGGTGACGCCGAACACGACGTCGTCGGGCCCGAGCTGGATCGTATCCGCGGTCGCCGCCGCGGTGCGCAGCAGGTTTGCATGCGTGAGCGCGACGCCCTTCGGCTTGCCCATCGTGCCGGACGTGTAGAGAATCGCGAAGGTGTCCGTCTCGGCGTTCGCCGTGAATTCCGGCACCGCGCGCCCCTCACCACTCGACAGCAGATCCTCGAACTGGTAGATCCGGTCGTCGTACCAGAGGTCTGCTTCCCCGACCGTCACCAGGTACCGCAGGTCGGGCAGCGTGGTCAGGAATCCTTCGAACAGCTGCAGGTAATCCACGCCGTTGAAGGTTTCCGCCGTCACCACCACCGTGGCTTCCGAATGCCGCAGCATGTACTGCAATTCGGGAACGGTATAGCGCGGATTCAAAGGGACGATGATGGCGCCGAGCTTGGCCGTCGCGAACACGGTTATGACGAATTCCGGCCAGTTGGGCATGTCCACGGCGATGCGGTCGCCCGGCTTGACGCCCAGCTCGGAGAGCGCCGCCGCCAGTGCGGCGGCACGGCTATCGACCTGTTGGTAGGTGAGGCGCTTCTCACCGAAGATCAGGAAAACCGCATCGGGCCGCTCGCGCGCCTGGGCCTCCAGGATCTCGGCGACTGATCGTCCAGCAAAGCGCTCAAGGAGCGCCATCGCGCCTCCGGTCAAGGGAACATTGGAATCGAGCAAGCCCGTGCAGCGTCAAAAAATAGCTTTTGGCCCGCGCCCCGGCAAACGAATGCGTGCGGGTGTCAACATACCGGCGGCAGGC
>CBJLQC010000405.1:0-3316 GCA_966424955.1 uncultured bacterium
TCCTGGGAGCAATCGCGCAGTATCGCCGTGCCATCCGCCTCGATCCTCACCTGCGCGGCGACATGTCCGGTATTTGCCATGCCTGCGAGGCGTATGCGGGGATGATCGGCGCATACACGTTGGCGGATTCGCTCGATGCTGCGGTGCGCACGGCACGCGCATGGACGAAGCTGCAACCTGCGAATGTGGATGCCTGGGCGCTGCTCACCACCGTGCTCGACTACCGTGGCTCGCACGCCAACAGTCGGGCCGCTCAACAGCGCCTGGCTGTGCTGCGCAACGGTAGCGGTGTGGAAGACATTGCTGAAGTCGTTCGTCTGCTGCGGCGCGGCGAGTTCATTGCCGCTGATCGCGTGCTCGCCGTCCTGGCCGAGAGCATGGAGCCGGCAGCTCGTTCGGCTGCGCTCTGGTGGCAGGTCGTAAGCTACCGTTATCAGGGGCTGTCCGCGGAAGCGCTGGCAGCCGCAGCGCGATTCGCCGAGGTGGAGCGCGCACGCGGTAACCGGGCCGGTGCACTGATTCCGCGCGCCGTGATGTTGAGCGAAGCGGGCGAGCCGGCTCGCGCCATGGCGGTATACGATTCGATTCGCAGTCTGCACGCCGATCAGGGGCGAGCCTCGCGCAATGCCCGCAATCAGGCGTGGTGGCTGACCCACGCCGGCAGCGCCGCTGCCGCGGCCGGCGATACCCTGCGCCTGAAACACCTCGCGGACAGCGTACGGGTGATCGGTGCGCGCAGCGCATATGGACGCGATCAGCGATTGTACCATCACCTGCGCGGCTTGCTATTACGCGCGCGTGGCGACCTCGCGGGCGCCGAAGCCGAGCTCAAATCGGCGATCTATTCGACCACCGGCGGATTCACGCGCACGAATCTCGAGTTGTCCCGCATTTTGATCGAACTTGGCCGTCCGTCGGAAGCGGTACCGCTGCTGCAAGCCGCGCTGCGCGGCCCGCTGGATGGCTCCACGCTGTACGTTTCACAGACGGAGCTGCACAATGCTTTGGCCGACGCATGGGTCCGCCTGGGTATGCGCGATAGTGCGGCTTATCATTACCGGCGCGTGCTGACTGCCTGGCGCAACCCGGATCGCGCGTTCCTACCGCAACGTGCCCAGGCAGAGCGCCGCCTGGCGCTACTGATGCAGCCAACCGATTTCACACGCGGTAAGCACACCGGGCAGTAACTTCCGCAGGTGGCGGCATGACGGGAGCCCGGTCCGCAATCCGAGGATGATATCCGAAGTTCCGTCCCAGGAACCTGTCGCGTCGCGTGGACACGCCCTATCAACATGCGTCCCCATCCAAAAGGATTGCACCATGCGTTCTGCTCTGATCCTGCTTTTCATGGTGGCTGGGTCCGCGCCCATGTCCGCACAGTCTTCGTCTGAAGTGTTGCGGCTCGAAGTCGGCGCCCGGCAAATCGATGGCCGCGTGTACCAGCCGCACGCCGCGAAGGTACGCGTCTACGTCGGCCCGGGGCAGGGCACCGTGCGTTCGGAATGGACCAACGTATTGACGGTCGGCGATTCGGCGGGAAGGCAGCTCCACTACTGGCTGACGACCGGCACGCAAATCACGCCCGCGGGTGATACGGTGCGCTGGGAGCTGCGCCAGGTTTACGACGCGGTCACGCTGCAGCCCTACTCGATCGTACGCACCGCCAGCAACGGGCTGGAGTCGCGGCTGCGCATCGACGGCAGGCGCGTGCACGGCACACGGCGCGTCAATGCCAGCGCGCCGATCGAGCAGATCGATTATACCATCGACCGGCCCGGCTTCGTGGCATCCGCATCCGACCTCGTGCCCGCGGCCGTCGGTTTCAAGGAGGGGCGCGTCATCTCCGTGCCGATCTGGGGACCGCCCATGCAGCAAGCCGAGCAGCGCAGGTTCACCATCATTGGCAAGGTAGATGTCGACGTCGAAGGCACGCGCGTCAACGCCTGGAAGGTCGAAGAGCATCGCGAGTCCGACCAGAAGCTGCTCGCCACCTGGTACCTGCTCGACCAGTCGCCGTACATGGTCTACGGCGAGGTGCCGCTGCCCGATGGCTCGGTGCAGCGCATGACCGAAGTCGAAGTGCCGATGCCGTCAGTGCGCTGAGCGCGGCGCGAAACCAATTTTGAACGCGTAGCCGGTTACCCGCGCCACATTCACTTCTGCGCCCAGGCGGAGCAGCGAAACACGGGCAGTTACACCGAGCGTGCCCTGCGCGCCCAGTACGTGCTCATCATCGAGATCCACCTTGGTGGTGCGCTCGTGCCCGTGCGACAGGTAGCCTGACACGCCCGCATAAGGCGTGAAGATCGACACGTCCTTGCTCACCAGCACATCCGCGCCGGCCACGCTTGCCGTCAGGTCGTCCGGCCCGAACAGAGTCGCGACGGTGAGCCGGCCCGCCACGGCGTACTTCCGTATCGCATCGTTCACGAGGCTGTACTGGACCTGTCCGCCGGCGATTCCGTAATTGGCGTTGAGGTTCTTCGTGAAGTAGGCGCCTACGTCCATGCGGTCCGACACGCCCATGCGCACCATGAGCCCCGGGATGGCCAGGGCGCTGCCCTCGAACAGCCAATGCGTGGAGTCCGGATGCGAGAACGTGTCGTTCCACGCCGCATCCGCATCGTCGATGCGCGAGGCCGTGTTCAACACCGAAACCTCGACATTCCATTTGCCCAGTGGCTTCGCCGAGGTGAGCGGGCGGAAATAAATGACGTGCGCAGCCTCACCCACGAACTGGTGCCAGGCGTCCTGCGTGAGCATCGGATCGATGACGATCGCGCATTCGTCCCAGCGGTCGTTGGTATGAAGGTGTTGTGCGGAAAGTACGGAGGTGGCGCCCGCAATCATGAGGGCGGCAACCAGCAGATGTATATGAAAACGCCTGTCCATGGCTCATTACCTCGCCGGTAAGGGGGTACCGAGCCACAGTAGCGCGCGCAGGCCGCCATCGTCTTGGCGTTGCGCGCCGACTTTTTGACATTTTACGCCAAGCCGTCGATCGGAGCGGTGGTTGTGCGACGGCGTCGCCAGCGGCCGGGCGATTCACCCGTCCAGCGCCGGAACGCACGATTGAAGCTGCTTTGATCGCTGAACCCCAGTAGCAACGCGACCTCGGCAATGGACACGGCCGGGTCGGCCAGATATCCAACGGCCAGCTGCCCGCGCACCGCCTCGGAGAGCTTTCGGAACGTGGTGCCGGTAGCAATCAGTTGGCGCTGCAGCGTGCGCACGCCGACGTTCAGGGCGCGCGCCACGCGCCCCGCCGAGCCGCCTTCGGCGCAAGCGCCGGCCAGCGCCTGTTCGACGTTGGACC
>CBJLQC010000406.1:0-3312 GCA_966424955.1 uncultured bacterium
TACGAAGGGCTAACCGAGGCGCAGCTGGACAGCGCCTGGGGGCCGGTGCGCTACCTGGCTTCGCCCGAGGCGATCAATCAATTCGAGGGTCTCACCGGTGCCGATGCGAAACGTCGCTGGCTGAGCTCCTTCTGGCAGGCGCAGGCGGTAGCGGCCGGAGAAACGGTCGAGGACCTGCTGCGTGACTGGAATGAGCGCCTCATGATCGTCAACCGCGACTTCAAGCCGACCGGCCGCGGGCAGGGCAATCGACAGGGCTGGCAGACCGATCGCGGCCGCATCTGGATGCGGCACGGGCCGCCCAACGAGCGCGAAACGGCCAACCAGACGCGCTCGCAGGAGATCAAGGCCTGCGAGCTGTGGCAGTATACTTCAGGGAAGGGCGACCGCTACGTGTTCTTCGACCGCACCGGTTTCAATGAATACGAGCTGGTCTACACGACTGACCGTTTGGAGACGCCCACCTTCATGGGCTTCGAAGCGCTGTTCAATAACCGCCGCTTCAGCTGCACCACGGTCTGATCCGTAGGGTCGCAGAAGAAAACGAAAGAACGCAGAGGTGACCAGCTCATCTCTGCGTTCTTTTGGTTTTCTCCTGTGGCTTGGGCTTCTCGACGACCAGGAACAGCTTGTCGCGCGAAGCAACTTCCTGCGAGCGCAAATTGGTGACGCGGACGTTCACCTTGTAGCGGCCCGGCGAGAGGTCGGCCGTGACACGCCGCAGCTCCTGGTCGGTGCCGGCCAGGTTGGAGTTCGACTCCTCCTCGAAGCTCAGCCGCACCTCGCCCCGGCCACCGCCGAACAGACGTTTGACCCCGCGCAGCAGACCGCTGCCGCCCACGGGTTGGATCTCGATCTCGGTGCGGTAACGATCGCCGGCCGGCAGGTTGTAGATCTCGTAGAACAGCGAGAACATCTGATCGGTCGTGATCCGGCGCGGCGGCAGCAGGTTGAGCTGCACGACGTCGCGGTGCCAGGCGCCCATCGTCGAGGAATCGGCGAGGACCAGCTCGCTCAGCATCAGGGCGCGGCCGTTGAATTCCGGCACTTCCGCCGATGCGCCGTACAAGGTGCCTGCCTTCGGATCATTGGCATTGCGCACCAGGATGCGGTGAATGGTGCTGTTCGAGGGCCGCGCGGAGAGATTCATGTGCAGCCGGATGTTCTCATTCACGCCGAGCGGCCGGGACGACCATAGACGCAGCGTCGTATCGCGCCGCTCGACGCGGGCGTCCAGCGTATCGATCACGATCAGCGACAAATCGATAGCGTAGATCATGCGCCCATCCACCAAATTGCCCTTGATCAGATTGCCGGGAATCGCGATCGCCGCGGTCAGATCCGTGCGACCGTCGGTGCCTTTGAAGCCGAACAGATCGTAGTAGAAGGGAATCGGCGTCTCGAACTCGGCGGTTGCCGCATCCTTGCGGAGCGCAAGCTGCATGTCCTTGCGGTAGTTGCTGGCAATGATATCCGTCTCCAGCCGCATGCTGGTGATCGCATCGGTGGTTGGAAAACCGGAACGCATCTCCTCCATCACCGAGTCCGTGCGCGCCAGGCGCTGCAAGCCGCGCAGGCGCGTGGCGAACAGCGGGAACTTCGGATCGAGCTGCGCGCGATCTTCCAGCAGCCTGATGACGGATTCAGTAGGCGCCAGGTCCTGCGCGGCAGCCAACACATTGTCGACCAGCGTGAAATCGACGCCGCCGCGAGATGCGACGAAGTGAAAGAACCGCCGCTCGCCTTCCACGCTGTTGTAAACCCAGGTCTCGTTCGGGTGCAGTCCGTCCGCCACCGTGCGAATGACCTTGTCGGCATCGCCGTAGCGCAGATAAACGTTGCCACGATCGTCGTACGGCAGCCCGGACTTGAGCGGCTCTTCCAATATGCTGTAGCGTTCGGGTGAGCCGCGCCGCTGCGACCGACGATACTTGGCACGAGCTATGTCCAGGCGGCGGTAGTGCTCGGCAATACGATCTTCTTCGCTGGTGGCCGACCGCGCGGCGCGCATGCTCCAGAACTTGCGCAGCCACGCGCGGCGATGCTCGATGTCCTTCTGGTCGAGCGCGTCCTGCCATTGCGTGCGTTCCAGATCGCTGGCCAGCATCTTCACATCCTCGAAGTAGCGCGTCGCGCCTACCTCGGTCATGCGGTCGATGCCGGCGCGGTACGCCGCCGCGCCCTTCTCCTCCTGTCCGGGAATGCGCAGGAAAACTTCGGCAATGACATGCAGTGCGATGCTGGAATCGGCCGCGGACGCGGCAATGGCATCGGCGGCCTGTTGCGCGAGCTGCAGGTCACCCAGCGCGACGGCCACGTCCGCGACCAGGATGGCAAGCTCGGGATTGGAACTGCCCGGGAAGATGTTGCGGAGCGCGTCGCGGGCCGCGACCAGCTCCTTTTCCTCGCGTGACTGCAGGGCCAGCGTCGCGAGCGTCATGGCAGCGGGCTCGAAGGACGCGTCGATCTCGAGCGCGCGCTTCAGCTCGCGCATACCGCGCGACCGAGGATCCTGCCCGACGACTTCGGCCGCCACCTGCGCGATACTCAGCTTCGAGAAAATCCCGCCCAGCAGCCCAATGCGGACCTCGGGCTGCGCCAGCTGAGCCAGCGCCAGGCCGTAGCGGGCCCACAGCTGATTGGGCTCCTGCTCGGACGCCCGCTCGAACGTGCGCAGTGCCGCGCGCGCCATGTCCTCGTCGCCGATCAGCTCCGCAATGCGGATCTGCAGCAGCCCCTGCTCGATCAACGCGGGGACGCTGCTCGCGTCCGTGCGCACCCTTGTCTGCAGCGCGGCCAGGTGCGTGGTGTCGGCCGCGAGCAGGGAATCACGCAGCGCGCGGAAGTCGCGCGTCTGAGCGTGCGCGGCCGGCACCAACAGCAGGAAGAAGAGGGCAACGCGCCCGAGCGCGAGAGGCATACTTCTGCGCGGAATCATGGATTACGGATTATAGGCTCGCATTTTAGCATCGTTCCAGAGACAACGTCCGGTATTGGGACGAAGTGACTTGCATGCATTACGGATCGCAAAGAACTGCGGGCGGTGGTGAGGGCCGGCGCGGGCGGGAGCCCAACGGAATTAACTTCGTGTGGTGGCGAGGGCCGGCGCGGGCGCGAGCCCGGCGGGTGTAGCTACGGGCCCGGTCCGCGTATCACGCTCGCGCTACACTGGCCTGGCCCGATTCTGCACCCGTAGCGGGCTCGCGCTCGCGCCGGCCCTCACCACCGCCCGCAGTTATTCGTTGGCCCGGCGAGCGCCCGCCCTCACCACCGCCCGCAAGTGTGGTCAGAACCTCTACGACGCTCTCCGCG
>CBJLQC010000407.1:0-3312 GCA_966424955.1 uncultured bacterium
GCGGCCGCGGCGCGGTAGGCGCGCGGGATGCCCAGCGCGCCCACCACCCCCAGCACCGCCCAAACCAGAAAACCAACCAGGAAAGCCATTTGATCTCCAATCAAAACTGCGCGCGCAGGATAGTGTGCAACCTAGTCCGCCGCAACGGCATCTGCCGGCACGGGCGGGCGCGTGCGCTGCGGGATGCGGAGTCCGACCAGCAGGGCGCATAACACCAGGACCGCCGCCACATTGAACGGCGTCGCAATACCGACCTGCTGGAAGAAGAAGCCCGCCCACAACGGGCCCAGCACCCGGCCCAGCCCGCCCACCACCTGGCTACCACCGATGATGGAGCCCTGCGATGCGCGGTCGGTCGCCCGGCTGACCAGGCTCGCCAGCGCGGGGAACAACGTGCCCGCGCCCAGCGCGTAGAGCGCCACCACGGGCATCGCCCAGCGCTCGGCCGGCAGCACGGGCAGCAGCACCAGGGCCGCCAGCAAGGCGCAGGTCCCCAGCCGGACGGTCGCGCTCTCCCCGAACCGCTTCACCAGCCTGCCCAGCAGCGCGCCGCGCACGACCACGGTCGTGGCCCCGGACAACGTGAAGAGGACCGCCATATCCCGGGCGTTCACGCCGAACGCCCGCTCGAGATAAAGCGCCAGCACCGCCGTCATGGCGGTAAAGGACGAGATCGTGAGGAAGTACACGGACAGCAGCACGGACAGCGGGTAGCTCGTCATGGCCCGCAGCCAACTCGACAGCGTCGCCGCCTGGCCGGCGGCCGTCCGGTGCTCGTCCGTATGGGATTCCGGAACCAGGTAGTAGGCGGCCAGCGCATTGAGCGCGCAAAAGCCGGCCGCCACGTAACCGGGGGCCCCTAGCCCCCACCACCGCGCAGCCAGCCCACCCACGGCCGGACCCAGCATGACGCCCAACCCGGAGGCGGCGCCGAGGTGGCCCATGCCGCGCGCACGTTCTTCGTGGGCCGTCCGATCGGCGACGTAAGCCTGTGCGATCGTTATGGTTCCGCCCGCTGCCCCGGCAGCCATGCGGCTCAGGAGCAGCAGCCAGTACGTGTGTGCGAGCCCGAAAAGCAGGTACGACACCGAGGAGGCAACCAGGCTGCCGATCAGCAGCGGACGGCGACCCACCCGGTCGGAAACCCTGCCCCAGAAAGGCGCGGCCGCCAACTGCATGGCGGAAAAAGAAGCCATCAGGACGGTTACCTGGAGCGGCGTCGCGCCAAACGATTCGGCATAAAAGGGGAGGAGCGGCAGGACGATGCCGAACCCCAGCATGTCCACGAGCACGGCCGCAAACAGCACCGCGAGAGGCGATTTTCTCACCGGATCGGGTCCTTCAGGCCGTGTGGTTGTGCCATAACTCCCTTGCGCCGAGGGGATCAGTACGCCTATTTAGGGTGTACTCCCCGGCAGTTCCTGCTCGTTTTTCTCTCCCGACGTGCTTTAAGCGGCCTCAATGTAACACGGATGTATCACGCGCCCAGTCGAATTGCGTCGTCGCCTGCTGTCCTGTTCGCGAACCTTCACGAACAGGCGGAACGGGTATTGGGTGCAACCAGCGGTTTCTACGTGGTGACCGTAGACCACGTTCGCGACCGTGTCCGCCTGGCCTACTTCGTATTGAATGGCGTGGTGCAGCGGGGCGTCTACCTCCACTGCCGCAAGCGGGAGTGCGACGTGGTCCGGGAAGGTACGACGCTGTTCGACGATGATTTCTCCCGGCGCATTTCTCCCGACGTCGTCAACTCGATCTCCGTTCCCATGACCGTGGGCGGTGTCGTCATCGGCGCGTTCGGCGCCCTCGCCCACGATGCGCGTGGCTACGATGAGCGCCAGGCTGCCGCGCTGGCCGCGGTCGCCGATGTCGGCGCGCTCGCGCTGGAAAACGTCCACATGGTGGCCGACCTGGAAAAGGCGCGGCGGGAGGCCGACCGGCTCGAGGAAATCGGGCGCGCCATGACCGCATCGCTCTCGCTGACCGACGTGCTGCGCACCGTGGTCGACGCGGCCGTCGAGCTGACCGAAGCCGATGCGGCGACCGTCTGGCTGCTGCATGGCGATGTCCAGCTCGAAGCGGCCATGACGGCCGGCAAGCTGGCGCCGCCGCGCGGCCTGATCGTGCCCATGCCGCCCATGCTCCAGCACCAGCCCGGTGATCCGGGGCGCGCCTATGTCTTCGAGGACGTACTGAAAGCGCAGCACGCCAGGCCGGTGGATCGCAATTTCCTGCGCCCGGCGCGCTCGGGCGTCGCCATCGCGCTGATCAACGGCGACCAGCTGCTGGGCGCGCTCTCCCTCGGCAATCGCGATCCGCATGGCTACACCGCCGAAGATGTGCGGCTGGTCGAGCGGCTGTCCTACCAGGCCGCGATCGCGGTCGCCAATGCACGGATGCACGAGGAAATCATCGGCCTGTCGCTGACCGACCCGCTCACCGGACTGCCCAACCGGCGCCACCTCGAGATGTTCCTGGAGAAGGAATTCGCCGCGGCGGAACGTGACCGCCGGCTCTCGGTCATTCTGTTCGACGTCGACAATTTCAAGACGTACAACGACACGGCCGGCCACCAGGCGGGCGACCAGGCGCTGCGTACCTTCGCGGAAATTCTGCAACGCGAAACGCGGGCGATGAACCTGGCCGCGCGCTACGGTGGTGACGAGTTCATCACCATCCTCGCCGATGAGGACGGAGCGCACGCGCTCCGCCACGCCGAGCGCATTGCCGCGGCCGTCGACGCGCATCCGCTGCTCCATAGCGCGAACATCCGCGCCAGTGCGGGCGTGGGCACGTACGAATTGCACATGAAGTCGGCCGCCGATCTGATTCGCGCTGCCGATGCGGATTTGTACGCGAGGAAGGCGGTACGGAAGGTCCCGGTCTAGCTTACTTGTAGCGGTAGGTGACGCGGCCGCGCGTCAGGTCATAGGGCGAGAGCTCGACTTTCACCCGATCGCCTTCCAGCACGCGGATGTAATTCTGCCGCATCTTCCCCGACAGATACGCGAGCACTTCGTGGCCGTTCTCCAATTCAACCCGGAACGTGGCATTGGGCAGCACTTCGGTGACGGTGCCCTCGATCTCAATGGCTTCTTTCGCCAAACAATCCTCTCTGGTGACAACAACAGACAACCCATGAAATAAGCCGTTTCCGCCGCTGTCCGCAATGTCCCATCCTGGCATGGGCTCCCGGCCAACCCGCACACAGATTGTCGCATGATCTATTATCACGACTGGTGGCGAACCGAACGGGTCACGTTTGAAGGCGGTGGCTGCCTGAAGGACGCGGCCGAGCTGAACACGCTGCCT
>CBJLQC010000408.1:0-3310 GCA_966424955.1 uncultured bacterium
AGCGCGCCCTCGCGCAACCCCGCCACGTTCGGCAGCAGCGTAACGATGGTGTAACGGTCGGCGAAGACGTCGAAGATCTTACCGACGCGATAAATTGCGAAGATCAGCAGCGCCAGTCCGGCGACAAGCAGGGCGGCGACTCGGACCTGCCTCCATTCGAAGGTTTTTCGTTGTACGGTAGCCGCCATGTTAACTCAGGAATGCCTGGATGTATTGGTCGTTCGCCGTGACCATCTCCTCGGGCGAGCCCTCGAAGCTGATCGCGCCGTCGCGCAGTAGCGCCACTCGATTGGCGATGCGGAAACCCGCGCGAATGTCGTGGGTCACGACGATGGACGTGACACCCAGTTCTCTTTGCAGCTTGCGCACGAGCGCGTTGATGGTCCCGACCGTCAGTGGGTCGAGGCCGGCGGTCGGCTCGTCGTAAAGCACGATTTCCGGGTTGGTCGCGATCGCGCGCGCGATGCCCACGCGCTTGCGCATACCGCCCGACAGCTGGCTGGGCAGCTGGGTCATGACGATGTCGGGATCCAGGTCGACGAAGTCGAGGCGCTCGCGCACTACCTGCTCGACCTCGGCCTCGCTCAAGTCCTTATTTTCGCGCAGCGGATAGGCGACGTTTTCGTAGATGGTCATGGAATCGAAAAGCGCGGCGTTCTGAAAGACCATGCCGATGTGGCGGCGCAGCTCGAGCGCCTCTTGAAACGTCAGATGTCCCACGTCCTTGTCGAACACCGTGATGGTTCCCTGGTTGGGTACCAATAGTCGCAGGATCAACTTGAGGATGGTCGATTTGCCGGACCCGGACTCGCCGGCGACCATGAGCGTTTCGCCTTTCCGGGCTGCCAGCGAGACGCCGCACAGGATCGGCCGGTCGAAGCTGAGCCACACATTGTCCAGCGAGATGACTACGTCCTGGGCATCACGCCGTTGTGCATGGTGCGCTTCTTCTCGCAGCTCTTCGCGAATCGCGTGCAGGTGGTCCTCGGCGGCGCGTGCGTTCATCCGGGCGGCAATACCACCAGCAGCAGCTGGGTCAGGAAATAGTCGGTGGCCAGGATGGCGACCGAACAGGCAACCACCGAGCGCGTAGCCGCCTCGCCCACGCCTTCCGTTCCACCCTTGGTATTCAGGCCGTAATACGCGGCGGTCAGCGCGATGATCGCGCCGAAGACCAACGGCTTGAGCAGTCCGCTCACGAAGTCCTTCGGTATGACGCGCAAAACGAAACCGCCTTCGGCCAGCGTGTTCATCACACCGTCGAGAAAGACGTCGGCTGAAATGCCGATGCGAAAAACGGCGACGATCAGGCCGCCCAGGATGCCGACCACGTCGGCCAGCATGGTGAGTACCGGGACCACGATGATCGCCGCCACCAGGCGCGGCGTAACCAGCTTCTTGATGGGATCGGTGCCGAAGCTTTGCAGCGCGTCGATCTGCTCGGTGACGCGCATCGACCCGATTTCGGCGGCAATGCCGGACGCCGAACGTCCCGCGACCATGAGCGAGCACAGCACGGGTCCCAGCTCGCGCACCATGGATGCGCCGACCAGGTTACCGATGTAGATGTCCGCGCCGAATTTGCTCAGCTCGACCGAGCTTTGCAGCGCCATCACCATGCCGGTGAAGAGACCGGTCAGCAGCACGATGGGCAGCGAGCCGACGCCGATCCGATCCATCTGCAGGACGACGTCCCGCCAATAGAACGGCCGCGCCGCCATGAACCGCGTCGCGCGTGCGCCCAACAGAAAGAAGTTGTAGACGCCCACCGCGCTGCCGTATGCGCGCTCGCTGATAGTAGCCACAAGTGCCGTCATGAACTCAGTCGAAGTGTAAGCGGGATGTGGCTTTACATCCCGCGGACCGCGCGGTAGCTTGCGCGCCCGAATGCCCGATAACGGGGCCAGAACCTACACAAGTTCCGTGCCCCGCCTCCTAACTGGCCCATGGATCGACTGACGCCGGACAGACTCGAGCAGATTTTCGAAAAAGCGCGCGACATTCGTGTGCTCGTCGTCGGCGACGTCATGCTCGACACCTATTTGTGGGGACAAGCCTCGCGCATTTCGCCGGAGGCACCCGTCCCGGTGGTACGCGTGGCTGATGAAACACGCGCCCTGGGCGGTGCCGCCAATGTCGCCACCAACGTGGTCGCCCTGGGGGCAGGCTGTGCGGTGGTGGGCGTCCTGGGCAGGGATTCCGCGGGGCGCGAGCTTGCCGAAGAGCTGGGGAAGGCCGGCATCGATGCCAGCGGCCTCATCGAGCTGGACCGTCCCACCACCGTCAAAACGCGCGTGCTGGTACGCCACCAGCAAGTCGCTCGCTACGATCGTGAGTCCGATGCCGACCTCTCGGCCGAGGAGGCCGGGCTTGTGCAGCAGGCGATCCGCGCACGGCTGGATGGCGTGGCTGCAGTCGTACTCGAGGACTACAACAAGGGCGTGCTGGTGCCGGCCGTCATTCGCGCGACGATCGATGCGGCCAACGCGGCCGGCAAACCGGTCATCGTCGATCCCAAGTTCCGCCGCTTTTTCGAGTATGCGGGGGCCACGGTATTCAAGCCCAACCTGGTCGAGCTGGGCGCGGCCATGCGTGAGCCGCCACAGGCGGAGAGCACCGGCTGGCTGCACCACACGCGGCAGGAGCTCGGTTGCGAGCACCTGCTCGTCACGCTGGGAGAAGAAGGCATGGCGCTGGCCACTGCCGACGGCGGCTTTCTGCGCGTGCCCGCGGTGGCCAAGTCCGTTTACGATGTGTCGGGTGCCGGCGACACGGTGACGGCGTGCCTGGCCGTCGCGCTCTCGGCTGGCGCGACGATCGAAGAAGCCGCCGTCCTCGCCAACCACGCCGCCGGCATCGAAGTCAGCAAGGCCGGCGTCGCGACCGTGTCACCCGCCGAGTTGCGCGACGTCGTGCACGAACATTTCCGGAGATAATCATGGCCAACCTGAAGCGTATCGAAACCGCCCACGCACCCGCCGCGATCGGACCCTACAGCCAGGGCATCATCGTGAATGGTTTCATTTACACCGCCGGTCAGATCGCCCTCGATCCGAACTCCATGGAGATCGTGGCCGGCGGCATCGAGGAGCAGACCCGTCAGGTAATGAAGAACGTAACGGCCATTCTGCAGGCCGGCGGCGCCACCCTGAACGATGTCGTGAAAACCACGGTGTTTTTAAAGGACATGGGTGAGTTCGGCGCGATGAACAAGATCTACGAGGAACACTTCGGCGCGCACAAACCCGCGCGCTCGACCGTGGAAGCAGCCCGGCTGCCGCGGGATGTGAAGGTCGAAATCGAAGTCATC
>CBJLQC010000409.1:0-3307 GCA_966424955.1 uncultured bacterium
GGCGACCGTCCTCGAGATCAGAAGCGCATGGCTCCTACAAAACTCCCCACCTTCTGGTGAAGGCTCACATGCCGGTCGTCGTCGCCGGCGGCACCGTATCCGGCGTCGCCGGCGGCGCAGCCGGCGCGGCAGCCCCTGGCACCGGCTCGGTGCGGGCACGAGCCGCGGTCGCGGCTGCGGCGCCACTGGCCTGCCGCTCCGCCCAGATCTGCTGCGCGCGCTGCAGGTGAGCGACCACCGCCGGCCGCAGGTCGCGCAGCAGCTTCTTGAGCCGCGCATCGCGCGCGCTCGGAATGAGCGCGGTGTCCAGGAGCAGCAGCGCCTGCTCGTGCGCGGCGATCTGCGTCGTGATGTACGTGTTGTTGAAGCCGCCTTCGATGCGAGCCAGCGAATCCGTGAGCGCGGTGCCCGCCTGGCGCAGCGCGCGACTCTCCGCGTTGATCGAGTCCGCGATCGGCGGCAGGAGCGAATCGAGCAGCTGCGTCATGCCTTGATGGTCGGCGATCATCACGGACGCATATCGAAGGATGTCGTCGTTCTGCGACCGCTCGCGTGCCAGGCGCGAGACCGCAATCTCGTTTTCGTTGATGGCGCGCAGAATCTGCGCGGCTTCCGCCTCGGGATAGACCGGCTGTCGCACCACACTGTCGCGCGTGGCGGCCGGCCGGCTCGTCTCGCGCGGCGGCGTCTGCTCTTCACCGTCTTTGCCGCACGCTGCCAGCAGAAGCACCAGGCTCACGTACCCAAACCAGCGCATACCTGTCTCCCGACGAATTTTCCGTACTATCGTCCGCTCACCCAGGGCGGCTCGCGCGGTTCCGCGTCGAACGGAACTCCGCGCTGCAGAGCCCAGCGCTGCAGCCACGACACGCCGCGAACTCCAACATAATGGTCGGGCTCCCGATACGCCGGGTCAAGCAGCGCTGCGCTGAGTGAGATGAATTGGTAGCCACGCCGCCGCAGCAGCCGCGCGACGTCGTCCAGGTGGTCCGCATTGAGCTCGTTCGCGTGTAGCAGCAGGACCTGCGGGATCTGCCGGCGGAATACCCGCTGCGACAGCGCTTCGTAATACGCGAACGAAGCGTCGAGGTGCGCGAGGTACGCGGGGAGCAGGCGCGCGATGCGGGCCGAGTCGCCACTGCGCTTCGCGCGGGCATACGCTTCCGCGAACACCCACTCCTGGTTATCAACCGTTACGACGGCGATGTGGTAGCCTTTGCGCCGCAGGTGGCGGTCGAGCGAGTCCTTGCGGGCGCGCGTGGCGCCGGTATGCAGGTATGGATGTCGGAAGTAGCGCAGCTCTTTTCCGCGCGCGGAGAGGAGACGCGCCAGCCGCTCGTGCGCCCGATCCACGTCCGCCAGATAGCTTGCTAACGGGACCGTGTTGGCATCGCGATGTCCGTACGTGTGGCTGCCCACGGCGTGTCCCGCATCGAGCCAGCCATTGACGATCGCGTCCAGCTGGCCGGCGCCACTGCGACTCGGTCCCGTCACCACGAGTGCCGCGGCCGGCATGCGGTTACGATCGATGGCCTGCAGCAGGCGCTGATTCAGCGCGCGCGCCGAGCCGGGGGTGCAGCGCGCCACGGCCACGGCGGGCACGTCATCGAAAGTGACGGCGACCCGCAATCCATCGGTCTGCTGCGCGGCGGCCGAGGCAACCCAGCCGCACACCAGGGCAAGCACCAGCCTCATCGTTCCAGCTTACCGCATACCGTGGGTAATGGGCAAAAAAATAGGGCAGCCGAAGCTGCCCTATTCCCGCGGTTGAACTGCCCAAAGTCTCCCCACTCAGTGACAGGTGGCCGCGGTAATCGAATAGTTGGAGGTAAGCGTCTGACCTTCCGCCAGGTCCAGGCTGGCGGCCGACGGCGTCGCCGCAATCGTCAGCGAGTCACCGTTGGTGAAGCTGATTTCCTTCACGAAGTCCATCGTGTACAAGCCGGGGAACAGCATGCCGAACTGGAAGGCACCCTGCGCATCCACGACCGCGCTCAGTGTGTCCGTGCCCAGAATCGCCAGCGGCCTGAAGACCGCCACCGTGTTGGCCTGACCACCGCAGGTCGGCAGCGTGACGTTCTGCGCCAGCGTGACCGTACCGTTGATGATCGAAAACTCGTGGTTGGTCGCGACCGCATGCAGCACGGGCCGCATGATCCACTGGCCCGACTTGCCGGCTTCATGACCGAAGCTCTGGGCCGCATCGAAGTCGATGGTCACCCAGGTGGTGCCATTCACGACCAGACCGTCTTCATCATCCGAGAACTTGACCTTGAAACCGCTCTGTGAGCAGCTCGGGCACTTGAGCGTGCCATCCGCTGTCACACCTGCAGGCAGCGTAGCGCCGGCGGTCGCGAAAACGCGTCCGTCGTTCAGCTCGACGTAGGCATCGCCAATGACGACGCGCAGCTCGCGATAGTTGCCTTCCGGTAGATTGCCCTGATCGGCGATTTGCAGCACCTGGCCGTTGGTCAGGTCGAGCAGATCGATCAGGCCGGTAACGGTGGGATCGATGACGATCTTCTCGTCCTCGTCGTTGAACAGCACGATTTCTTCGATCTCGACGAACGCCGCCGCCAGATCGCCCGGTGCGTCCGTAAGGTTGATGCGGAGACGGCCGCCCTCCCCACCCGTCACATTCTCATCACACGCCGCGCCCACGAAAGCGGCCAGCAACACCGCCATGAAACCAAACCTTCGCATTACAGCCTCCCAAGCAAATGTTCTCAGTTAATGAGACGACTTGCTTCGAAAGACCGTCACAAATACCGCAAAAGGGGCGGTAAATCCGCCCCTTTTAAGGGTTTAGCGCACTCCAGACTGGGCCAGTTGGGGACCCTGCGGCCCGCCTTGCGGCTACTGGTCCCCTGCGCGCGTAAATGCCAGGATCGCGCCCTGTCCGTGGTCGAGGCCGTAGCGCTGCGTGGCCTCCAGGGCGTCCAGGTAGCGCAGCGAGCTGATCGAGCTGGTGCTGATCTGCCGCAGATATTCCGGACCGCCCAGCAGGGCGCCGTCCAGATACACCTTGACCGTGACATTCGACCGGACGGACGACGGTCCGCGGTTGCCGAGCCAGTGCGCGTGCAGCACCGTGTCGACCGGGAACGCCAGCGCCTCAAGCGGCGCCGACAACAGCTCCGCCCCACCGGGGAACTCGGACTCCTCCGGGAGGGCGCCCATGCCCAGCAGCGCCTGAAAGCTGCGCCCCTCCTGGGCGTCGATCACCAGCGCGCGGTCTTCCTCGAGGACCGGCGCGTTGGCGTGTCGCACCAGGTCCGTCGTCAGCGGCTCGTAGGCCAGGCGACCG
>CBJLQC010000410.1:0-3301 GCA_966424955.1 uncultured bacterium
CACGCGGTAGGAGCCGGCCGGCGCCGCCTTCTTGAAAGTGGCGGCATACAGCTTCGCCACCTCGTCGAACGCTGCTTCGTGGCCCGGCCGCACGCGCATGAAGGTGACTTCGTAGAAGCGCTGCTTGCCGACATTGGGGAACGCGCCCGCGCTCAGGTCCGGCCGTCCGACCAGGTGCAATGAACGCGCGCTGCTGACATGCTCTGCATCCGCCTTGGAAAGCCGCGCCAGCTCGGCGGCCAGCACCGGATCATTCTGCTCCATCTTCATCTCATCGCCCATCGCTCGCCAATTCGCGAACGGCACGATGAACCACGCTTCGGACGCCCCGGTCAGTGTCGTGAGCCCGATATACGTATAAGGCGACTTCGCCCTGGCATACGCGGCCGGCCAACCGGCTTCCACCATCTCGTGCTCGGCGCCATGGCCGTACTTCACTTCCTCGCGAAATATCGTCAGAACCGACGGCTGTGTCGTAGGCACCGGGCTCTGCGCGGTGCCAATGCCAGGAACACTCAACAACACGAGCGTCATGGCGGGGAGTAACGCGCCCTTTCTCATTGCTTCCTCGCATGTGGGAGATGAACGATGGGGAACTCGTCGCGGAACGATTATGCGAGTTGCGCGGCGGCAACTGCCGGCTGTGCTGTGGCGGCAGCGGCTGCAAGTTGAACGGGGCTGCTTATCGTGTCAAAAGGGCTGCACGATTGACGGATAACTGGCGATGGCTTCGAGGTTCCCGGCGTTATCGCGTTTCGTGCATATCTGATCCAACTGACCGGGCGTGGTTGCCACCAACGGCACGTGCATCTAACGATGCCTCACGCGAGCGTCCTACTTCACTTCGATCAACGCAAAACCGGATTTATCACCATTCTCGGCGTTGAGAACCGTGGTGCCCTTGGCCACACCATAAACCACGGCGGTCAGGTTACCGGTGCTTCGGACGGTCGCTTTGGAAGTATCTTCGACCCTCCAGGTTACCGACTGCGGAGCGCCGCAGCTGGCATCCGGAATCGCCCGCACGGCGGTCGAGTCACCCAGCTGAACGGTAGCCTGCGCGGGGTCGATGCTATACGCGAATACGCAATCGTTCGGGCCGCTCAGATTATCCGCGCATGCGACAAGGCCCACCATGCCGAAGACAATGGGCCACATGTGGCGCCCGCGAACTCGATTGTGCCGTACGGTCATTCATTACCTGCAATAGTGACGGGTTATCGGTTGCCGGCGTCGGCGCTTGCCCGGAAATCTAGTGCTGCCGCAGATATGCGGCGAGATCCTTCGCGAAGGTCGGGAATGGGCTTTCCTGCCACGTGGCCGAAGCCAGCGTCGCTCGCATCTTCACGAAGCGATCGCAGATGCCGAACACGTACTCGAGCTCGACGTTGATCACGTCGCCGCGCCGCGTGGCTCCGGCCACCAGGTACCCCGGGATCTGCTGGCCGGCCACCGCGACGGAATCCGCGTGATCGAAAGCCATCACGTATGACTGCCACCAGCCGCGTTGCACGCCGGCCGGGAACAGGGCTTTGAACCGTTTGGCTTCCGCTGCCACCCAATCGCGAGGATCATTACCCAAACGAGACTCCGCCCGAACCGGATAGACGAATAGCGTGACGCGGTCACTCGATCCGTTGCTGAAACTGTACGACGTGCCGTTCGCCGAGTCCTCGAACACCTTCGTGCCCATCACGCGGTAACCGTTCAGCTCGGTGGGTACGGTCAGGCACGACTTCGATGTGTCCTGGGCCAGGCTCGGCCCGGACGTGACGAGCAAGGCCAGCGCCGCGGCCGCGGCCGCGGCGGCGATCCTGATGTTCATTTGCTGCCGCAACGTCATACGGTCACCGCCGCCGGCAATTGGCTGAACGGTTTACCGCACATTGGGCGCGGAGCGGTGCGCGTGAAGCACGGTCCAGCGACCATGCTGACGCGCAAAAACGATGGTCTCCGCAAAGGGCGCGCTGATCGTGCGACCGTCGCCCAGAGTTGCTGAGGCGGTCCCTTCGGCCACCCAAAGCGCGGTATTCGGAGACAGTACCGTTACGTGATCGCGACTGTACGTGTACGAGAGCCTGGTCAGCCGGCTGAGGCCGGCGCGCGTCCGCTCCAGGGCGGCGGCACGCGTCGGTGCGACCTGGCCGTCTTCGATGATGGGCGGCGTCGAAGTGTCCGATACGTACGCGTACAACGCGGCTGCGTCCAGGTTTTCGGCCGCGGTCTTCAGCCTGGCATGGATGGCCCGTATTTCCGCCTCGACGTTGTCCTGCGCCGGCGACTCGCGGGTGGCTGTGCCCGATAGCAGGGGTACGGCTAGTGCCAGCACCGCACCCATTACAGCGATTTGCAGCTTGGCCATAGTAACCTTCCGCGGGTTCAGGATGCCTTGCCCGCCGCCCCCAGTTCGTACTTCTTCACCTTGTTGTAAACGGTCGCGCGGTCCACGCCCAGCAATTCCGCCGCGCGCGTGATGTTCCAGTCGGTCTTGGCCAGCACCGCCGCGATGTGCCGCTTCTCGACCTCGGCCAGCGAATCGGGCTGCGCGTCGCCGCGCGGCCGGGCGCGCAGCGGCAAGTCTTCCGGGCGGATGCTCGGGCCCTTGCCGATCACCATCGCGCGCTCGATCGCGTTGGACAGCTCGCGCACATTGCCCGGCCAATCGTAATTCTCGAGCACCGCCATGGCCGCCGGACTGATGCCGGTCACGCGCGTTTCCATCTGGCGCGAGAAACGCTCGAACAGATGCCGGGCCAGCAGCGGGATGTCTGAGCGGCGTGCGCGCAGCGGCGGCACCTCGATGGTGAACACGTTGATGCGGTAGTAGAAGTCCTCGCGAAAACGCCCGTCGGCGACCGCCTTCTCCAGGTCTTCGTTGGTCGCGCAGATCACGCGGAAATCCACGGTGATCGGGTTCATCCCGCCCACCCGTGTGAATTCCCTGGTTTCCAGCACGCGCAATAGATCCACCTGCATCTTCACGCCGATGGCACCGACTTCATCCAGGAAAAGGGTGCCGCCATCGGCCATCTCGAGACGGCCTTTGCGCCGGTATTGCGCGCCTGTGAACGCACCCTTCTCATGGCCGAAGAATTCCGTTTCCAGCAGCGTCTCGGGCAGCCCGCCGCAGTTCACCGGAATGATGGGCGCGTAACGGCGCGGGCTGTTGGCGTGGATCGCGCGCGCCACGAGCTCCTTGCCGGTGCCGCTTTCGCCGCGGATCAGCACGGTGGCCTCGGTGCGCGACACGTGCTCGATCAGCTCCATCACTTTGCGCATGGGCGGGCTCGCGCCGATGATC
>CBJLQC010000411.1:0-3297 GCA_966424955.1 uncultured bacterium
TCTTCCCCTTCAACCGCGTGTTCCTGGTTTCCGTCGCCGCGGCCGGCCTGGCGTTTTATGCGCCCGCGGCCAGCATCTCCAGGCACGACATCCGCCCGCCTGCTGCGTTGCCGCGCACCCGCCTGGCGCAGGTTGCGCTGATGACCAGCGCGATCCTCTTTGCACTGATGTGGCTCTCGCAGATCGTGCCGGCCGCGATTATGGGCAATGATCCGGGCGGCCTCGAAGATGTCGGCCTGATCGTCAATCCGGTGCACGTGCTCGACCTCGCCTTCGTCCTGCCTGCCATGGCGATCGCCGCCACACTGCTGCGCAAACGTCGCGCATCCGGCTACCTGCTGGCGCCGCCGATGCTGGTCTTTGCGGTCTTCATGGGCATCGCCATCGAGTTCATGTTCTGCTTCCAGGCGATGCGCGGCGTGGAAATCGTGCCCGCCGCGGCGGTCGTGATGGGACTGGTGACTGTGCTGGCCGCGGTGGCTGCCGTGCGACTGCTGCAGGATGCCCGGCCGATGGGATGATGCAGCTCAGAACGACTGCGGCACCAGCAGCCGCGCATCCGCGGCGCCATACTTCTTCATGACATCCCGGAACACGACTTCTTCGCCGTCCCAGGGATACGCATAGACGATGTCGAAGTCTTCGAGCGGCTGCCCCAGCTCGAGATAGCCGGAAGGCCCGTGGCCGATCGTGCCGAGCCGCGTATCGCCGTCGCTGCTGGTCCACTGATAGCCGGCGGGCAGAAAGCTCCCCACCGCGAAGCGCGCCCGCGAGTCGTACTTGCGCGCCAGGTCACGCGCAATCGCGACCAGCTGCGCGTCCAGCTCGATGCCGGCCGCATCATAGCCGAGCAGATCGGCCATGATGGTGATGACGCCCGTTGCCGAGCCCCACTCCAGGAATTTGAGTCCGGGGGCACGCAGCTCGAGCAGCTTGGCGAGCACGTCGCCATACTCGACTGGCACGAGGGGATGCCAGTCGTGCTGTCGTACCTCGATATCGAAGCGCCGCCAGATTTCGAAGCCTTCATCCTGCAGCGCGGTCAACTTTTCGGCGAGCCGTGCATCCAACTCCAAATATCACCTCGTGATGGTTACACTGCATCCTTCAGGACGAAATCGGCATTGCCATAGAAAATATAGTCCGCCCAGTCCGGCGACCGCTTGTCGCGCACGACCGCGCGCCCATGCACGAGCGCCTCGCCCAGCGTTTTGCCGGCCAGAATATCGGTGTAGAAGGTACGCGCGAAGGATTCCGCCGCGGCATCACCCACCGGCCAATACGTGCCCAGGAAGTTGGCCACACCGCCGCGCATGAAGGCTTCGGCCATCCCGACGTTGCTGACCATCTCCTCGGTGCGTGTCCGCGCGCGCCGCTGCCCGGGACGTCCTCGCTTCGCGGTCCGCTTGCCGTTGCGCCGGCCGCGCACGCGCGCCGACTCGCAGGCATTGAAGAACATGAGCGCGGGCAACCGGCTGACCGAAGCAAGATCGGCGCCCGTCAGGCGCACATCGTTGGCGCACACCACGCCGCTGCGCGCCGGGCGGTCCTCGTCGAATTCGGCATGACCGGCATAATGAATGATGTCGTAGGCGCCCGAGCTGAACTCCGTCAGCAGCGCCTGCCGGGTGGCCGCGCCGTGCCGCAATTCCTTCATGCGCACGCCCGGCGCCTGCGCCAGCAGCTCGCGCACGAGCTGGCCTTCCGCTTCCGCACCATCCAGGTCCTCGGTGGGATTGACCACCAGCAGCACGTTGAGCACCTGGTCCTGCACGCGCTCCTCCAGCCACTTGGCGACCGACAGACTTTCCGCCGCGAAACGGTGCGACATCCCCTGTTCGGCAGCCGGGTGCCAGATGTCACGGCCTTCGCCGAACGCCAGGGTCTCCCAGGGAATGCGCGAGGTCGATGCGTCGTGCACCACGACCACCGCATGCTTGCGGAAGCTGGGCATGACCGAGAGCACCTGCTCGTTCAGGATCAGCGAGGCCAGCTCCCTGCCGTTTTTCGAGAAATCCGCGCTCGCCTGCTCGACGATGCGCTTGCGCACCTGCTCCAGCTTCTGCGCCTTCACGGTGTGGACACCGGTGATGACCGCGGCCTTGGCCCCCGCCGTCAGCACGGATGATCGAATATCGAGCTCACCTTGCGCGGCGCGCTCCTGCCGCACGATCAGGTAGACGGGCTGCTCCTGCCGCACGCGCGTCACGGCCGGCGCGCTGATGATGGGCTCATCGCGCAGCACCGCTTCGTCGAAGGTCAGCTCGACGTCGTTACACAGCGACGTGCTGGACAGCCGGTACAGCTCTTCCTTGATGGCCAGGTAGCGGTCGCGG
This sequence comes from uncultured bacterium, assembly GCA_966424955.1. Taxonomy (GTDB): domain Bacteria; phylum Gemmatimonadota; class Gemmatimonadetes; order Longimicrobiales; family RSA9; genus CBJLQC01. The sequence goes on from CBJLQC010000411.1 coordinate 2,337, forward strand.
TCGCGCTCACAGATCACGATGCGCCGGAAGTGATGGTCGTGGTCGGCATCGGTCAGGCCGCGCAGGAACCCGATCAGCATGTTGCTGAGCGCGCTGGCCGGCGTTTCGCCCGAGCCGCCGCCGTACAGCACCGTCGAGAACTCCTCGATGCGCGCGGTGATCAGCGTGCGGATGATGTTCTCCGACGCCGTCTGCAACACATCGTCGGTAAACTGATCGAAGGGCCCGAGGCCGACAAAGGTCACGAAGTCGGTGACCAGCTGGTGCCGCCCGGTCGGCAACATGAACACCTCGCCGACATTGGCCGAGAACATGCGCCGCCGGTACAGGTCGGTGATCGCGCCATCCATGCGCGCATCCACGGCGCCCGCCGCGCCGCCCGGCGCGACATCACGGAAGAGACCGAGCACGATCGCGCGCGTGTCCGCCTCCGTGATGCTGCCGTACGCAAAGCGCAGGTCGATGCGATGGTAGTTGTTGCGGCCCACGCGCACGCGCTCGAACATGTGATCGAAACCGGGCCCGGGCGCCGCGCCCGTGATGCGCGCCGGCGGCCCGGCCACCGTCGGCTCCAGCGCCTCGTGCGCGTTGGGCGACGCTACTTCGTCGGCCAGCTCACGCAGCTCGCGCTGGCTGAGCGCGCTGCCGCGCGTCCCTTCATACGGCTCCACGCGCAGGCTGCTTTCCGGCACTACTTCAATGGCCCGGCGCTCGGCCGGCCGCTCGTACGTGTCCGCCAGCACGTTCGTGCCGTCGCGCTCGAGCAGGTCCACCACCGCATTCCCGACAATGGCGTTGTTGGGCAGACTGCCGTGCGATTCGGAGATGTAGTACGTCGCGCGCACGCCGGGCAGCCGCGCCAGCTGCAAGGGCACGGTGCCATCGCCCTCGGGCGACAGCTCGTAGTGGAATTCCTTGCTGCCATCTTCCGGCAGGCGGATCCCGACGACCGTCTTCTGAT
>CBJLQC010000412.1:0-3295 GCA_966424955.1 uncultured bacterium
GGCCGGCTTCACGCGCGGCAGCACCTTCGCAATCCTGCCCTGCTCGTCAATCACAAACGATGTGCGCTCTACACCCATCGTTTTCTTGCCGTACAGGTTCTTTTCCTTCCACACGCCATAACGCTCGGCCACCGCGTGATCCGCATCGGCGAGGAGTGTGAAGTTCAGACCGAACTTCTCCTTGAACTTCTTGTGCGATGCGACGTCGTCCGGGCTGACGCCCAGCACCACCGCACCGCGCGCGTCGATCTCCTGTATGTGATCGCGCAGATCGCACGCCTGCGTCGTGCAGCCCGGCGTGTCGTCCTTGGGATAGAAGTAGAGAATGACCTTCTTGCCCCGGTAATCAGATAGCTTCACCTGCTTGCCTTCATCCGTGGCCAGCTGGAAGTCGGGGGCCGGCTGTCCTTCAGTGATCATGGTATTCTGCCTCTTGGTCGTTTTCTTTATGGCCGCGGAGCACGCGGTGAACGCGGAGTCGCGCGGACGATGCTCGCGCACGAGGACACACGCTGTTCAATCACAAATCCGGAATTTTGAATTGAACTGCGCGGGTAGTCTTGCACCAGACGTTGCGGCGCCACTCCGCGTTCCCCGCGTTCTCCGCGGCCATGAGCGAGGAGAGGATGCGAAAGATCCTCCAATCCGTTAGACTCCAGAACTCTGTATGCCCAATAACAAAGCCCTGCTGATCGTGGACGTGCAGAACGACTTCTGTCCGGGTGGCGCGCTGGCCGTCCCGGAAGGCGACCGCGTCGTTCCCGTGCTCAACCAATACGCCGACCGGTTCGCGCGGGCCGGCCAGCCGGTTTTCGCCTCGCGCGACTGGCACCCCCAGGTGACCCGGCACTTCAAGGCGCAGGGCGGCCCGTGGCCGCCGCATTGCGTGGCCGGCACGCAGGGCGCCGCATTCCACCCGCAATTGAAGCTGCCTGCGGCAGCCTCGGTGCTGACCAAGGGCACCGACCCGGAAGACGATGGCTATTCCGCATTCGAGGCTGAGGACCCGCACGGTCACGGACTCGCGGACGTGCTGGGCGGGCAGCACGTGGGGTCGTTGTATGTGGGCGGTCTCGCGACCGAATACTGCGTACGAGCCTCCGTACTGGATGGGCTGAAGCAGGGCCTGGATGTAGTGGTGCTGTTGGACGCTGTGCGGGGTATCGATGTGCAGGAAGGCGACGTCGTCCGCGCGCTCGACGAGATGCTGCGCGCCGGCGCCCGTACCGCCACACTCGCTACGATCGATCAAGAACTGGCATGAGCTCGCATAGAAGAAAGACGGTGACCGTCAACATAGGTGGTGTGCGCGTCGGCAGCGGACACCCCATTGTCGTGCAGTCGATGACCAACACGGACACCGCGGATCCGGAGTCCACCGCCAAGCAGATCATCGCGCTGGCCGCGGCCGGGAGCGAGCTGGTACGGGTGACGGTGAACACCGAGGAAGCCGCCGCGGCCGTGCCCGAGATCGTACGGCTGCTCGAGCAGGAAGGCGTGGCTGTCCCGGTGATCGGCGATTTCCATTACAACGGCCACCTGCTGCTCACGAAATACCCCGACTGCGCGCGCGCGCTGGCGAAGTATCGCATCAACCCCGGCAACGTGGGTGCGAAGCGGCGCGACGAGAATTTCCGCACGATCGTCGAGGCCGCGCTCGAGTACGGCAAGCCGGTGCGCATCGGCGTGAACTGGGGATCGCTCGACCAGCAGCTGCTGACCGAGATGATGGATGAGAACGCGCGATCGGCGGATCCGCTCGATGCGAAGGAAGTGATGATGGAGGCGATGGTCGAAAGCGCACTGCTCTCCGCCGCCCTCCCCGAAGAGGTCGGGCTCGCCCACGACCGCATCATCCTGAGCGCCAAGGTCTCCGGCGTGCAGGACCTCATTCGCGTTTATCGCAAGCTCGCAGCGCGGTGCGATTATCCGCTGCATCTCGGCCTGACCGAGGCCGGCATGGGCACGAAGGGGATCGTCGCCAGCGCATCCGGACTGGCCGTGCTGCTCGTGGACGGCATCGGCGATACCATCCGCGTCTCGCTCACACCCAAGCCGAATGGCGATCGAGCGGAAGAAGTCATCGTGGCGCAGCAGATCCTGCAGTCGCTGGAATTGCGCAGCTTCACGCCGCAGGTCACGTCGTGTCCCGGCTGCGGACGCACGACCAGCACGTTCTTCCAGCAGATGGCGGAGGACATCCAGACCTACCTGCGCGACATGATGCCGGAATGGCGCGAGCGCTATCCGGGCGTCGAAGAAATGAAGGTCGCGGTGATGGGCTGCGTGGTGAACGGACCCGGCGAATCGAAGCACGCCAACATCGGGATTTCACTGCCCGGCACATTCGAAGAGCCCAAAGCGCCCGTGTACGTCGATGGCAGGTTGTTCAAGACGCTGAAAGGCGAAGGCCTGGTTGCCGAATTCTTCGAGATTCTGGATGAATACGTGCAGTCCCACTACGCAAAAGAACCATCCGTATTGGTGTAAGGCCCACCCCCATCCCGATCCCGAGGACGAGCCCCATCCCCTAAACCGCGCCCGCGCCCGCGCCCGGGCCCTCAGCCCGCATCCGAAATCAGTCGCGAAACAAGCACGGATACGAGCCCCGCAATCGTCTCGTGCGGATTCACACCCGGCGCCGTGGGCAGCAGCGAACCATCCATCACGTAAATGCCCGGGCTGCCGCGCAGTTCGCCCGCCGGCGTGCACGCGCTTTCCTCGGCATTACCGCCCAGCCGGCACGTGCCGTTCACATGCGCCGAGAAGAGCATGGGATCGCCCGTCGTGGCGTGCGCCGCGCGGATCATCGGAATATCGGTTTCGTCATGCAGCACGCGCTTGCCACGGTGTAGCGTCAGTACGGATTGGGCACCCATCGCGAAGTGAATTTTCGCCGCCGACTCCATGCCGTGGATGAGAATGGCGCGGTCTGCTTCGCTCAGCCGATAGTCGATGCGCGCGCGTCCGCTCCGCTGCCAGCGCACGGTACCGCGGGACGGATCGTCCGGCGAGCCATCACGCACCAGCACGATGAGCGGTCCGAGATAACGGTACTGCTTCATGTACGCGCGATGCGGCTCGCCGAAGCCAGGCAGCGCAATGGCGGCCAGCCCCGCAGCCAGGGGCGGCGTCTCGATCCAGTGGCCGTAGCCACCACGTAGTTGAATGAATTCGTTGCAGTACGTGGTGAGCGGGATGCCCCTGGCGGCATACACCGGCTGCTCATAGATGCCGACTACCGCGGTGGTCGGATGCAGGCGCAGATGCTGGCCGACCACACTGTTGCCGAGTC
>CBJLQC010000413.1:0-3293 GCA_966424955.1 uncultured bacterium
AATAACGTCCGGCGTTATCAAACGCAAGCTCTGACTGAAGTCCAGCTAACACCATGTAGATTGCAGATACCGCCGCAACACTGCAATGCCCCTCGCTACCTTACCCGGATCGCCCCAATACCAAACACTGCGCGACACGACACCGTTTCAATAACCGATCTCCTCGGCCGGACAACAAAACGCATTCCGGCACACAGCAAAACAACCGCATCGCTGACCGAGCGCCTCTGCATGGCGTCGCAGCGTTTGCGTGCCGTCGGATGGCTAAACACTGCAAGAAGGCCGCAGTGTTTGTGAAAAGGAGCGCCCGCCATATCCAGGCGGCAAACACTGCAAAGACGCACGCTACGGCCGGCCGTTCAACAACCCGCAACGCCATCTGAGCCCCGCGCCGCGGCGGCCCCGGTATCCGGGTCCGCCCTTTCAAATAGCGGCCGGCGCGACACCTACGCCATTTGATGGCTTCGCGCGGCGCCTGCCCCGGCCGTCCTGGCAAAATACGGGTGTTGGCTTACACCGGACGTCGCAGCATAATGGATCACCCACTCACTCCCCCCGTGAGGTCCCCATGTCGACGGCATTATGGAGTGCGTTTCAGGCGATGGTCGAGTACAGCGGCGCGACCAGTGGCACTACGGCCGGCCCGCTCCCCCCTACCAACGGTTCCAGTCCGCTTCTCGCCTGGATGGGCGACAACCAGACGGCCATCATCATAGCGCTGGCCGGGTTCGCGCTCTTCTGGCTCTTCCGGGCGGCGCACACCCGCTGACCGGGGCTTACGGCGCGGCCGGGATCTTCTTCCTGACCAGCACCGCGTGGTTCAGCCCGGCCCACAGGTAAGTGGCGGCATAGGAGCGCCAGCCTTTCCACTTCTCGCCGCGCGCGCGCACTTCCTTCGGCTTGGGGTCCGCCTTCAGCCGGTAGAGGTGCGTGATCGCTTTCTGGATGCCGAGGTCGTCGGCCGGGATGAGGTCGGGGTGGCCCAGGCAGAAGATGCCGATGCATTCGGCCGTCCACACGCCGACGCCGCGCAGCGCCGAAAGCGTTCTGATCATCTCGTCCGGCGGCATGCGCTTCAGCGCGTCCGGCACAATGGTCCCGTCCAGCATCGCCCGCGCCATGCCGCGCGCGTATTCCGCCTTCTTCTGCGAGAAGCCGACGGCGCGCAGATCCGCTTCGCGCAAGTCGTGCATACGCTGCGCGGAGGGCACGACCGGCACTTCCTCGCTGCCGACGCGCACGACGTGGCCGTACGCGCGGGCCAGCTTGTTGCGGATCGAGCGCGCGGCCGCGCCACTGATCTGCTGCGCGACCAGTGACGACAGCATCATGGTCCAGAGATCGGGGCCGCGCATGACCTTGTAGCCGGGCAGCTGGTCGACCAGCCCGGCCAGCCGCTTGTCTTTCGCGATCGCCGCGCGGAAGCCCGCCAGGTCGTCGCGGCTGCTGATCATGTGCCGGGCCGCGTGGTGCAGCTCATCGGCGAGCGAGCCGATGTGCTCGTCCGAGAACGCTTCCGCCAGCACTGGCCCGTTCGGCTTCTTTTGCGTGAGCCGCATGGCAATGGCCCGGTCGCGCAGCCAGAAGCTGCGCACCACCGCGCCATCGGTTTCGTGGTAGTGCAGCGAATAGGGCGGCAGGTAGTCGAGCTGGAATGCCAGTCGCTTCATATCAAACTATAATAGCCGGATGCCGGACCTCCTGTCACAGGCCGTCGTGCTCGACGTGTTGCAGCAGCTCATTGCCACGCCGTCCGTCAATCCTGCGCTCGCCCCCGGCGCGCCCGGAACGGGTGAAGAAGCGATTGCGCGCCTGGCCGGGGACTGGCTGGAGCGGCACGGCGTGCGCGCGTGGCTGGATGAAGTCGCGCCCGGCCGTTTCAATGTGGTCGGCGAGATCGGCACCACTGGACCGGCACTCGTCGCCTGTGCGCATCTCGACACCGTGCAGACCACGGGCATGACCATCCCGCCTTTCGAGCCGCGCTGCGAGCATGGCCGCGTTTACGGTCGCGGCAGCTACGACATGAAAGGCGGCGTCGCCGCGATCATGTGTGCGGCGGCTGCGCTGGCGCAGGCGAGCTACCGCGGCCGCTTCCTGGTCGCGCTGGTCGCCGATGAAGAGTATGCCAGTATCGGCGCGCTCGATTGGGTGCAGCGGTACGGCGCGGATGCCTGCGTGATCACCGAGCCGACTGCACGGGGCATGCGCGAGCTGATCGTTGCGCACAAGGGCTTCGTGTGGCTGGACGTGCACACGCGCGGTTTGGCGACGCATGGCAGCCGCTGGGACATCGGCGTGAGTGCCATCAACGCCATGGGACGCGTGATCGCCGCCTGCGACGAATTCGATCACACCGTCCTGCGCGCACGCACGCATCCGCTGCTCGGCCCGGCATCCATGCATTGCGCGCTGATCAGCGGCGGCAGCGGCCTGTCCACTTACGCCGCCACGTGCCGCATGCAGATCGAGCGCCGCACGCTGCCCGGTGAAACGCCGGAGCGGGTGCTGGAAGAGGTCTGGTCGCTCATGCGGCAGGCGGCGGCCGAGGGCGACGTCGCCATTACCCTGGCTCGTGCGCCGCTGACCGTTGCGCCCGACGCGCGAATTGCGGATTGTGCGCGCCGCGGCATGCGCATCGCGACCGGCCACGACCCGGTAGATGCCGGCGTCGGCTACTGGATGGACGCGGCCATCTTCGCGCAGGCCGGCATCCCCACCGTCAACTTCGGGGCGTCGGGCGCGGGCGCGCACGAGGCCGTGGAATGGGTCGATCTGGCCACGGTCGTGCAATGCGCGCGCGCTCTCTACGAAACGGCTCTGCGATTCAGCGAGGCTACTTGATGCGCTACGTCGGAATCTGTCTTCTGCTCGCCCTCGGCGGCTGTCTGCCCGGCAGCGGCGACGAGCGCACGCCGCTCGTCATCTACTCGCCGCATGGCGAGGACCTGTTGCGCGACTTCGAGCAGCGTTACGAGCAGCTGCATGCCGGCGTCGATGTTCAGTGGCTGGACATGGGCTCGCAATCGGTGCTCGACCGGCTGCGCTCGGAAAAGGCCAATCCGCAGGCGGACGTGTGGTGGGGCGCGCCTTCCGCGCTGTTCGAGAGCGCGGCTGCCGAAGGATTGCTGGACAGCTTTGCGCCGACGTGGGCGCCGCAGCTGCCGGCCGACGCAAAGGATGACCAGGCGATGTGGCACGCCACCTACGTCACGCCCATGGTCATTGCCTACAACAGCGAAGCCGTGCGGGACGCGGACGTTCCGCGCGACTGGGATGACGTGCTCGATCCC
>CBJLQC010000414.1:0-3291 GCA_966424955.1 uncultured bacterium
AGATGCAGCGTGCGCGGGATGGGCGTGGCGGTGAGCGCGAGCACGTCCAGCCCGCGTTTCAGCTCCTTGAAGCGTTCCTTCTGCTTGACGCCGAAGCGCTGCTCTTCATCGATGATGAGGACGCCGAGATCCTTGAACAGGATGTTGGGATCGAGCAGCGCATGCGTGCCGATGATGATGTCGATCTCGCCGCCGGCGAGCTGGGTCAGGATCCGTTCGTGCTCTTTGGCGGTTCGGAAGCGAGACAGCGCTTCGATGCGCACCGGGAAGCCGGCGAGCCGCTGTGAGAAGGTGTGCGCGTGCTGCTCGACCAGGATGGTGGTCGGGGCGAGCACGGCCACCTGCTTGCCGTCCTGCACGGCCTTGAAGGCGGCGCGAATGGCGATCTCGGTTTTGCCGTAGCCGACGTCGCCGCACAGCAGCCGATCCATCGGATGGCGCGACTCGAGATCGCGCTTCATATCGGCGGTTGCCTGTCGCTGGTCCGGGGTGTCCTCGTACAGGAAGGCCGACTCCATCTCGCGCTGCCAGCGCGAATCCGCCGAGTAAGGCGGACGTTCGGTGAGCTGGCGCTCGGCGTAGAGCTGGATCAGCTCGGTGGCCATCTCCTCGATGGCCTTCTCGGTTTTCGCGCGCAGGTTCTTCCACGTCTTGCCGCCGATCTTGTGCAGGCGGGGAGCGGCCGCGTCTTCCTGGTCGGGCACCCAGCGTTCGATCAGGTCGAGGCGATAGACCGGCACGCGCAGGATTTCGCCGCCGGCATACTCGATGGCGAGGGACTCGATCTCGGTGTCGCCGACGCGCACGTGTTCCAGGCCGCGGAACTGTCCGACGCCGTGATCGAGATGCACGATGAAGTCGCCCGGTTTGAGCTGCGACAGGCTCTCGAGCGCGACTGCGCCGCGGAAGCGCCGCTGCCGGCGCAGCCGGCGCGCCCGCCGGAAGATCTCGTGATCGGTGAGCACGCGCGTGGGCGGCTCCGCGCCTTCCAGCACGAAGCCACTGCTGAGAGCGCCCAGCGCGAGCTGCGTGCGGGGTGGGATGCCGGCGCCTTTGCCGAGCTGCACGAGCTCTTCCAGGCGTTCGAGCTGACCCACATTGTCGCAGAGGATGAACGTGTCTTCGCCGCGCACCGATCCGGCGCGTAGAAGTCCGTTCAGCTTGTCCATGTCGCGTTCGATGGGCTCGGCGCCGCGCGCGTTGAAACGAAGCGGGGCGGCCTCCGGCGGATGCGCGTCGTCGCCCGACTCGACGTGCGGACGCACGGTCAGGCAACCGAACGCGCGGACGGCTTGCGTGGCCTGCTCGGGTGTGAGAAAAAGCAGCTGCGGTGGCTCGGGCGACCCGCCGCGTTTCTTTTCGACGCCGTGCAGGTGCACCACCTGTCCCCAGGTCCGGGCGAATTCCTGCTCGATGTGCGCGCTTTCCAGCTCGATCAGCACCGCATCGCGCGAGAGCACGTCCAGCAGTGAGCGGCGCACGTGCTCCACCTCACTGGCAGCCGGACGGATGTCGACCGGCAGAATATCGGCGCGTCGCAGTTCCTGAGTGCTGCGCTGGTTCAGGATGTCGAAGTGGCGGATGGAGGCGATCTCATCACCCCAGAACTCGACGCGAACCGGATCCGGCGCACCAAAACCAAAGAGGTCGATGATGCCGCCGCGCAGTGCGTACTCGCCCACCGCTTCGACGAGCGACGCGCGCTGGAAGCCCATGGCATCGAGTCGTTGCGCGAGATCGCCCGGGCGGATGGTCTGATTGACCTCGAGCGTGAGGCGCAGGTCGGCCAGGCCGGTGGGAATCTCCGCGCGCTCCTGTAATGCACGCACGGTCGTGACCAGCACACGCGTGCGTCCGGCCAGGAGTGCTTCCAGGGCCTCGACGCGCAGGCCGCTGACTTCGAAATGATGCTCGGCCGCTTCGTAGGGCAGCGTTTCACGCTGCGGGTACAGGACCACGTTGCCTTCGCCCAGCAAAGCCTGCAAATCCGATTCGGCTGCATCCGCTTCGGCCGGTCCGGCGGCAATCAGCACCCACATGCGCTGCGGCAGCGCCTGCGCCAGCGCGGCCGCCAGGAGCGCCGGTGCGGAGCCGGGAAGTCCCTCGATGCGGAGCCGCTGCCCGGACTCGGGCAGGCTGCGCAGCAGCTCCGGAAACTGCGGCTGCCGGGCCATGGCCTGGATCAGTTGCGGATGCATCACGTCTCCTGCGGCGTGGCCGCCGCTTGCATCCGGCCGGTCGCCGCGACGATGGCTTCGACGATCAACACGATGAGCAGCGCAACCACCAGCCAGCGCCAGACCTCGTAACCGAGACGGCGATCGAAGATCTCGTCGTTCCAGCTGTCGGCATCATCCGCGAACCCGACGTTCCACCCGGGCAACGCACGGGCAATGCGATCCTCGCTGGCGCGGCGCAGCACCGATTCCGCGGTGGGCGGATTGACCACATACGCGCCGATCACTGTGTTGCCGCGCAACACCCGATAGGCGCCCGGCTGCGTGCCGGCGTAATACGGCTCACCGGCGCGCACGTTTTCGCGCGTGCCGTCGGGATCGACAATCGTCGTAGCGCCCGCGGGCAGGCTCATCAGCTCACCCGGACGCGCTTCCGCACGCGCCGCCAGCGGTGCCACCCACACTCCGGTTGCGCGATCCATCAAAGGAATCATGGCCACCGAGGTGGGCAACGTGCTGGCCTCCGCGGTCATGGGGCTGGCCAGCAGCACGAATCGCCCACCGCGCGCGCGCTCGCCATGCACTGCCCACGCGGAGCCGTCCTCCAGGCGCAGCAACACACTGTCGCGTGCGTTGCGCGCGGTCGGCACCAGGCGGTACGACTGCATTACGCGCGCATGGGCGAGGCTGCGCTCCAACTCATCGTCGCCGCGCGCCTGGAAACGCGCTTCACCTCCCGCCGGGGCCGACTCGTAGCGCCAGCTGATGCCGAGTGCCGCCAAACGGCGGTTCGTGGCCGGCAGCTCGAGCGGTGTTTCGGGTGGTACAATGACGACGTTCCGGCCGCCGGCGCTTTCCGTGCCGGCGCCGCCCGGGGCGACCAGGACGCTGGCGTCGCCGCTCGCCGTACGAATACGACCTGCCTCGCCCAGCACGACCAGCGCATCGGCGATAAAGGAGGCGCTGCGCGTCAATGCGACGGTCGGTGGCGGGGATATCGTGGCCACGAAATAGCGCCGGTCGTCGGCGCGCAGCGCGTCCGCATCCAGCTCGACCCACGCGGTCAGCAAGCCCGCGGGTGGCGCAGGGAAGGGGGTTACCACCGCACTGCCGG
>CBJLQC010000415.1:0-3279 GCA_966424955.1 uncultured bacterium
TGTCGGCGTAGCGCTTGCTCGGCTCCACGAATTCCAGGTGCATCGGCCGCACCGTCGCGAGGTACTGCTCGATGACGGACTCGGCGGTGCGGCCACGCTCTTCGATGTCGCGCCACAGCCGGCGAATGAAGCGCAGGTCGGCGTCGGTATCCACGAACACCTTGATGTCCATCAGCTCGCGCAGCTCGCGGTCCCACAGGATCAGCAGTCCATCCAGAATGACCACCTTGCGCGGCTCCATGCGCTCGGTCTCGGCGGAGCGCAGGTGCGCGGTGAAATCGTAGATGGGCACGGCCACAACCTGCCCTTCACTCAAACGGTGCAGGTGTTCGACCAGCAGGCTGGTTTCCAGTGAGTCGGGGTGGTCGTAGTTGATTTTCACGCGCTCGGACAGCGGCATGTGCTGCACGTCGCGGTAGTAGGAGTCGTGGTGCAGAACCGTGACCTGGTGCGGCCCCATGTTGCGCACGATCTCGCGCACGACGGTCGTCTTGCCGGAGCCGCTGCCGCCGGCCACGCCGATGATCAGAGGTTTGGTCACGCGCTGCGTCCTCCGTCATCGCGTGCGATTTCACGCAAGCGGGCCGCGGCCTGCTGCAGCGTCGCGATGCGCTTGCAGAACGCGAAGCGGATCAGCCGCTGTCCATCCGCGGGGTTGTGGAAGAAGCTCGAGCCCGGCACCGTGGCGACGCCGCGCTGCGCCAGCCACCGTGCGTAATCATCGTCGGTTCGCTCGCTGAGCTCCGAGAAGTCGGCCAGGATGTAGTACGCGCCGGCCGGCGGCGAGCAGCGGAACCCGGCCGCGCACAATCCTTCGTACAACGCGTCGCGTCGCGCCCGGTATTGCTCGGCCAGCGTTTCGTAGTAGTCGTCGCCGAGCTGCTCGAGCGCGGTGGCTACGGCCTCCTGCAGCGGCGCGGGCGCGCCCACGGTCAGGAAATCGTGGACCTTGCGGATCGCGCTGGTGAGGTCCGCCGGCGCAACGATGGTCCCAATGCGCCAGCCGGTAACACTGAACGTTTTCGATGCACCGCTGATGGTGATCGTGCGGTCGCGCATGCCGGGGATCGTCGCGAGCGGCACATGCGCGCCGTCGTAACGGATGTGCTCGTAGATCTCGTCGGTGACGGCCAGCACATCGAAGCGCTCGCACAGCCCGGCGATCGCCTCCAGTTCAGCGCGCGTGAAAATACGGCCGGTCGGATTGTTCGGCGTGTTGATGACGATGGCCCGCGTCGACTGGCTGAAGGCGGCGGCCAGCCGGTCCAGATCGAGCGGCTGGTCGGGCGCCATGGGCACCCAGACGGGTTTTGCGTCACAGAGAATCGCGTCCGGCCCGTAATTCTCGTAGAACGGCTCGAAAACGATGACCTCCTCACCCGGATTGACGACGGCGAGGAGACTGGCGGCCATGGCCTCGGTGGCGCCGCACGTCACGGTGATTTCGCGCGCTTCGTCGACTTCCATGCCATAGCAGCGGTGATATTTCGCGGCCAGCGCGCGGCGGAAACGTGGTGTGCCCCAAGTCACTGCGTACTGATTCACATCGGCGCGGATGGCGGCGCAGGCGGCTTCCTTGAGGACGTCGGGAGCCTCGAAATCGGGAAAACCCTGGGCCAGGTTGATGGCGTTGTGCTCGGCTGCAACGCGCGTCATCTCGCGGATCACGGATTCGGTGAAACCGTGTGTGCGGCGGGCTGTTCTCATGCGCTCAAAGCTAGGGCGGCTCGGGTTGGCATCGCCACCCCGATTCGCCATTATGACGCTATGAAAAAGCTCAATACATTCGGCGCTCATTCCCAGCTCAAAGTCGGGAAGCAAAGCTTCCAGATCTGGCGGCTCGATGCACTCGATAAAGCCGGCCTGCCGGTCGCGCGACTGCCATTCTCATTGAAGATTCTGCTGGAAAATCTACTCCGCACAGAAGACGATTCTCCCGAATTTGCCGGCGACATCGAAGCGCTGGCGCGCTGGCGGCCGGGCCAGGCCTCCGACCGCGAGATCAACTTCACGCCGGCGCGCGTGCTGCTGCAGGACTTCACGGGCGTGCCCGCGGTCGTCGATCTGGCCGCGATGCGCGACGCAATGCGTCGCCTGGGTGGCGACCCCACGAAAATCAATCCGCTGTCGCCCGCCGAGCTGGTCATCGACCACTCGGTGCAGGTGGACGAGTTCGGGACCCGCATCGCATTCCGCCGCAACGTCGAGCTGGAGTACGAGCGCAACCGCGAGCGCTACACGTTCCTGCGCTGGGGCCAGAGCGCTTTTCGCAATTTCCGCGTGGTGCCGCCCGGCACGGGCATCGTGCATCAGGTCAACGTCGAGTATCTGGCGCGGGTGATTTTCCGCACGGACGAAGCAGGCAACCCGTGCGCCTATCCCGACACGCTGGTGGGAACCGACTCGCACACGACCATGGTCAATGGACTGGGTGTGCTCGGCTGGGGGGTGGGCGGCATTGAAGCGGAAGCCGCCATGCTGGGGCAGCCGGTGGCCATGCTGATACCGCAGGTAGTCGGCTTCAAGCTCACCGGTGAGCTGCCCGAGGGCGCCACGGCCACCGATCTCGTGCTCACGGTTACGGAACAGCTGCGCAAGAAAGGCGTGGTCGGGAAATTCGTCGAGTTTTACGGCTCGGGACTGCGCGATTTGAATGTCGCCGACCGCGCCACGATCGGAAACATGGCGCCCGAGTATGGTGCCACGTGCGGCATCTTCCCGATCGACCAGAAAACGCTCGACTACCTCGAGTTCACGGGCCGGCCCAGCGAGCACCTCGCGCTCGTGGAAGCGTATGCCAAGGAGCAGGGCCTCTGGCACACCGAGACGACGCCCGAGGCCGCCTACTCCGACACGCTCGAGCTCGACCTGGCCACGGTGGAGCCGAGCATGGCCGGCCCGCGCCGTCCGCAGGATCGCATCCCGCTGTCGCAGGTCAAAAACTCGTTCGTGCAGACGATGCAAATGGCCGCGGCCGGTGGCGCAGGTGGCGTCGCGACGGCGGAGTCGGCCGGGGTCGTGCCGGCCACGTACGAGGGCGACAGCTTCGAGCTGCGCGATGGCGCGGTCGTGATCGCCGCGATTACCAGCTGCACCAATACCTCGAACCCGTCCGTCATGGTGGCGGCCGGCCTGGTCGCGCAGAAAGCGCGCGCGGCTTTCCAGGAACTCGGTGCAATAGTTGCACACGCCCTCCGCATCGAAGCGGATGTCGGACGCCGTCGTGTCCATGACGCATCGCGCGCAGGTCGTCCGGACAGGCGACGGCGCGACGGCGCT
>CBJLQC010000416.1:0-3276 GCA_966424955.1 uncultured bacterium
ACGGCGCCGCTTTGCTCGCCCGCGCCGAGCATCGGCGCCGCGTTTTGCTGCGGTGACGCGGTTTGTTGCGGCGGCGCGTTCGTGATGGCTGCCGCTTTCTCGATGAACGGCTTGAACAGCTCGATCGGGATCGGGAAGAGCGTCGTCGAGTTGTTTTCGGCCGCTACTTCCGTGACCGTTTGCAGGAACCGCAGCTGTATCGCGGCCGGGTCCTGTGATAGCGTGCGTGCGGCGATGGCCAGCATCTCGGCGGCCTGGACCTCGCCCTGCGCGTGGATGACCTTGGCCCGGCGCTCGCGTTCCGATTCCGCCTGCCGCGCCATCGCGCGCCGCATTTCCTGCGGCAGATCGATGTCCTTGATCTCCACCGCGGTCACGTCGATGCCCCAGGGATCGGTGCCCTCGTCGATGATCTTCTGCAGAATCTTGTTGAAGTGCTCGCGCTCGGTCAGCAGCTGGTCCAGCTCGGCATGACCCACCACGCTGCGCAGCGTCGTCTGGGCGATCTGGCTGGTCGCAAACAGGTAATCCTGGATCACGACCACCGATTTGACCGGGTCGCGTACCCGGAAATAGACCACGGCGTTCACCTTGATGGAGACGTTGTCCCGCGTGATCACATCCTGGGGCGGTACATCCATCGCCACGATGCGCAGGGGCACCTTGACCATGCGCTCGACGCCCAGCGGCACGAGGAAGATCAGACCCGGTCCCTTCGCCCCGACCAGGCGGCCCAGGCGGAAGACCACGCCGCGCTCGTACTCGCGCAGCACGCGCAAGCTCGTGAATATCGACGCTGCCGCGAACACTGCGGCCGGAACCAGCCACTCGATCATGACGACGCCCCTGTGAGTGTCAGACCACTTCCACGATGACCGCCATCCCCTGACCGCCACCGATGCACGCGCTGCCCAGGCCGTAACGTGCGCCGCGACGCCGCAACTCGTGGATCAGATGCACGGTAATACGCGCGCCCGACGCCGCGAGCGGATGCGTGAGCGCGATGGCTCCTCCGTCCACGTTGGTTTTGGCCGGATCGAGATCCAGCTCCTTGAAGACGGCGGCGGCCTGCGGCGCGAAGGCTTCGTTGACTTCGACCAGGTCCATATCGGCGAGGTCGAGTCCGGCTTTCTGTAGCGCTTTGCGGCTGGCCGGCGCGGGGCCAATACCCATGATGTCGGGCTCGACCGCGGCGATGCCCCACGAGACCAGGCGCGCCAGGGGCTTGGCTCCGTTGCGTTCTGCCCACTTCGCATCCGCAATGATCATGGCCGCGGCACCGTCACCGATGCCGCTGGCGTTGCCGGCCGTGACCAGTCCGTCCTTCTTGAAGTAGGGCCGCAGACCCGCCAGCGCTTCGCGAGTCGTTTCCGGACGCATGTGCTCATCGGTTTTGAAAACGGTTTCGCCTTTGCGCGTCTTGACCGGAATACCGACGACCTCCGCGTCGAAGCGTCCCGCATCCCACGCGGCCTTGGCCCGCTGTTGCGACTGGAAGGCGATTTCATCCGCCTGCTCGCGCGTGATGCAGTATTTGTCCGCCAGCTTTTCCGCGGTCTGCGCCATCGACAGATTGCACTGCGTATCGGTCAGCGCGGTCCACAGCAGATCCTCGAGTGCGCCGGCCGGTTCACCCAAACGCAACCGATCGCCGAAGCGGGCACCGCGGATCACGTGCGGTGCCTGTGACATGGATTCCGCGCCACCTACGAGTGCGACGTCGGCGTCGCCGAGCAGAATCTCCTGCGCGCCGCTGGCAATGGCCTGGAAACCGGAACCGCACAACCGGTTCAGCGTAAGCGCGGGGGTTTCGACCGGCGCGCCGGCCTGCAATCCAACGTGTCGGGCGAGGTAGATGGCGTCGCCGGATGTCTGGAGCGCATTGCCGAACACGACGTGTCCAATGGCATCCGGTGCGATACCGGCGCTTTCGATGGCGGCGCGCGCCGCCCACGTGCCGAGCTGCGTCGCGGAAAAATCCTTCAATGACCCGCCGAATGTGCCCATCGCCGTGCGACGGCCCGAGAGAAATACGATGTCTTTAGTCATCAGCTGATGTCGGGTCGAGTGTGGTAAATTCGTGCTGCCCAGTCTTACCCCCGCAGGCGACGGCAGATTCCATCGCCGACGGCAGTGGTGCCGAGCGCACCCCCCAGGTCGGGTGTGGTTTCGCCGGCGGCAATCGCCTGGGCGACGGCGTCTTCCAGGGACCGCGCCACATCCGCATGGCCGAGGTGCTCGACCATCAAAGCGGCGGTCAGCACTGCGGCCAGCGGGTTCGCGCGATTGGTGCCGGCCAGCGGCGGCGCAGAGCCATGAACGGGCTCGAACATACCCGGGCGGCCCGGGTGCAGATTGGCGGACGGCGCCAATCCGAGCCCACCTACCAGCGCCGCGGCCACATCGCTCAGGATATCGCCGAACAGATTGCCGGCCACGATCACATCGTAATCCGCGGGGCGCAGAATCAGGTTCATGGCGAGCGCGTCCACATACACGGCGTCGTTCGCAATGTCCGGAAATTCCGCGGCCACTTCGCGGAAGACGCGGCGCCACAGCTCGCCGACGTGCTCCATGGCGTTGGCCTTATCCGTCAGCGTGACCTTGCGCCTGCCTTTGCGGCGCGCATAGTCGAAGGCTGCACGTATGATGCGCTCCACGCCTTTGCGCGTATTCACATCTTCCTGCAACGCGATCTCATCCGCGGTGCCGCGCTTGACCTGTCCGCCCACGCCGACGTAGAGGCCTTCCGTGTTTTCGCGGAAAATCACGATGTCCACGTCTTCCGCCCGCACGTTGCGGAGCGGTGAGAAACGCGCATCGAACAGGCGCACGGGGCGCAGATTGATATACAGATCGAAGCGGAAGCGCATGCCCAGCAGGATCGCGCGCGCGTGCTCGTTGCCGGGCACGCGCGGATCGCCCATGGCGCCCAGGAACACGGCGTCGAACTCGGCCAGCTCGCGCCAATCGTCCTCGGTAATGGCGACGCCGGTGCGCAGAAACTGTTCGGCGCCGAGACCGAACTCCTGGAATTCGAGCCGCAGGCCGTGCACCTCGCTCGCGCAGCGCAGGACTTTCGTCGCTTCGCGGGTGACCTCGACACCGATCCCGTCACCGGGAATCAGGGCAATGCTGGGCATGAGCCGAGTATAGGCGTGAGCGGTAGCGGCGGCTAGCGCGTGCCGGCCTGGGTCACGGTCAGCTGCCCGGCATCGTTGTGCACCAGGCAGCGGAATGGGTAGGTGCCGAGTGGCGCGCCTTCCAGCGCCGGCC
>CBJLQC010000417.1:0-3273 GCA_966424955.1 uncultured bacterium
GCGACCCGTTACCCCCGATCCGCCAGTGGGGCGTCTGCGGCTCGCGGCGACCGCAGATATCGTCGCCGGCAGCTGGCCCGGTCCCCGGCCGAAGCTGGCGGGGCGTGGAGTTCCGGCCAGCTGCCGGCGACGATATTGTACGACCGGATTTCTACCGGCTGACGGAACATAGCCAACTGGAAGCAGTTGGCTCGCCGTTTTCGGCCTTCTGGTCGGGCAGCGGCTCTGGACAATTGCACGACTGGCGGCCTAATGGCTTTACAGAGAAACGCCCCGCCTCACCTGATAGCCGTCCCCTATGACTCGGGCCGGCGCAACGAACGCATGGGCGCGGGTCCTCTGGCCCTGCTCGACACCGGCATCGCGCAGGAGCTCAATGCCACCGTCGACGTCGTCGAGTTGACGCCCGGCAGCTGGCCCGGCGAAATGCAAAGCGCCATCCAGCTGTCACGGCACGTGGCCGCACAGGTGCGCGCCGCGCGCGCACGCGGCGCGTTTCCCATCGTGTTGTCCGGCAACTGCTGGCCAGCCGCGGTCGGCTGCGTGGCCGGTCTGCGCGCAGACTCGATCTACTGGTTCGATGCGCACGCCGATTTCAACACACCGGAAACCACACCGAGTGGTTACACGGATGGCACAACGCTGGCCGCGATCTGCGGTCACTGCTGGAGAAGTGTCCTCGGAAGTGTCGAAGGTTTTGCGCCGCTGCCCGAGTCGTCCGTCCTATTGCTGGGTGCGCGCGATCTCGATCCGGCTGAGACGGCTGCGCTTCAGCGCGGGGCGCTTACTCATATTCCTGTTGCCGGGATGCTGAGTGCATTGCAAACGGCGCTGCCCCGCCGCACTGACACCGCGACATACGTGCACCTCGATCTCGATGTGCTCGATCCGATAGAGGGCAGAGCCAACCTGTATGCGGCGCCCGGCGGGTTGACGGTCGCACAATTGGAATCGGCCCTGGCCGTCATCATGAAGACGTCGCCGGTGCAGGCCATCGGCTTTACCGCATTCGATCCGTCCGCCGATCCGGCCGGCCGCATTCTGGGCGCGGCCAGGCGGTTGATAGTCCACGTTGCCGAGCTCGCTGCCGCGCAGCCGCATGCCGTCACATAAACCAGCGCGGTAGGGAGATTTGCATTCCTCGCTCGAACATGAGGTGGAGGTATGGTGCACGCCCGAGTTGTCTTTGCTTTCGCTTTCCTCGCCGCGGTCGCGGCGCCGGCACGCGCACAGCGCGGCGCGATCCTTACCGCAGTTCCGGAACAGCCGCGCACCGACGCGACCTATATCATCTATCTGCACGGGCGCATTATCGAAGAAAAGGGTCGGCGGCCGACGGACGAGCGTTTCGGCGTCTACGAATTCCAGCAGATCATCGACACGTTGGCGGCGAGTGGCGGACAGGTCATTGCGGAGCAGCGGGGCGCGGGCACCGACTTTCTGAAATTCGGGGCGCACGTAGCGGCTCAGGTGCGCGAGCTCATCTCGAAGGGCGTGCCGCCCGAGCGCATTTCCGTCGTCGGATTCTCGAAGGGCGGTGGCATCGCGATCGTGGCGTCGGCGATGCTCGCGGACCCACGCATCACGTTCGTCTTCCTGGCGCCCTGTGGTGACTGGCTCCATAACCGTGATGACGTCGACGTGGGCGGACGCATCCTCTCGATTTACGAAAAGACGGATGAACTGGGCACGTCATGCCAGCCGCTGTTCAAGCGCGCGACGGCGCCGGGTGTACGCCGCGAGCTCATGATCAACACGGGGCTGGGCCACGGCGCGTTTTTTCGGCCGCGGGCCGAGTGGTTGGGGCCGCTGCTCGAGTGGATCCGCCAATAGCCGTCCACGGCCGAGGCTCACACGTTACCTTAGTCGGATATCTCCAATCCGGGTGCCCTTTCTCAATGCTCGATACACTTGCCACGTCGAGCTCATGCGTTCGATCCAGGACGCTGAATTCACGCGGTCGCTGCGCGTGCTGCTCACGCTGCCACCACAGATATCTGCTGAAGAGCTTCGTGCGCATGGCCCTGATCTCGAGGATGCGGCCTGGGCACTCTGCGCCAAGTATGAGACGCTCGGATACCTCGTTTACCGGGGCATCATGCCCATCGAGCTGGTCGAAGACCTGGTTGGTGGCGTCGGCGTGCACCTTTGGCACCGGCTCAGGTTATGGGCGGAAGCCGTGCGCTCAGAACAAGGGCAGCCGCTTCTTTTGGAATGGTTTCAGTGGTTGGCCGAACGGTTGCAGGACCGCAAACGTCCACAGGCGATACCCGCCTATATCCGTCTGCAGTCCTGGACAGCGCCCAAGCAATGATCGCCAACGCGATGGCCGGCCGCCGGCGTCGGTTTGCCTCTGCAAGGTCGGGCCGACGCAGCTTGCACGTGGACGTTCGTCAACGCTGCGGTGCTGGTGCTGCCCTGACTACGCTATTCGACCAGGCGAATTTGCAGCCCCTTGACCGCAGCCGGCGCAATGGTGACGGAAGCGGTCGTGCTGGGGCCGAGCATCCCGCGCCGGTCCAGGAACTGGCGCGCGCGATCGAGCGATGCGACCTGCACGATGACTTCCTCCACGGCACGCGTCGCGGCGTCGGTTAAACGCAGCGCAGGACCCGACCCAAAGCGGAAGATGTTTGCCTCGTCTCCAGCTGGCGGTCCGGCGATCGATCGCAACACGCCGGATGCTTGGTCGCTCCCGCCGGTGTTAACCACGATTGCGCGCACTGCCACCACCCCGAGCGGGCCACCGTCCTTTGCCGCCAACGCCTCGCTCGCAGAGCGACGGCCTTCAGTCACGCGGTCACGCGCGAGATAATCGCAGAAGAAAAACATTATCTCTTCCGGCAAAACACCGGGGATGAGGGTGTTGACCCAGCCAACCTGCGAGCCGGAGTCGGTTCGGAAAATAGTGGAGTCGGCCGGCGCGTGTGGAATTCCGCGTTGCTTCAATTCGACGAGAAGCGCGTCGGTGGTCCCCACCGGCTCCAGTGCAATGCCCGCGAATTCGGTGGCCGGCACGCCGCCCTCGGCGGGGGCTAACTTCACGAGCTCGAATACCACGTTGCCCAACGTGACGCCGCCGCTGGCAAAGCCACCAAAGGCCTGATACGGCCAGACCTGCGGCAGCTCGAGCGAGTCCCGGAAGAAGTGGAACAGCTCCTCCGCATGAGCTGAACTCGCAAAGAAGTGCTCGACCTTCGTGGCCAGTGGCGCAGCCGGTTCAACCGAGGGCGTTGTGCGTTGCGAGCCACACGCCGTCCAGGACAGCAAACA
>CBJLQC010000418.1:0-3229 GCA_966424955.1 uncultured bacterium
TCTCGTTGTCCGGCTCCGCGCTCAGATTGCGGAACGGCACGACCGCGACGCACGGCGCCAGCACGGGCGCCGCGCGCGGCAAGAGCCGTTTGGGCACGGCGAGCTCGTCGGTCTTCTGGACCTGCAATTTGCGCGTGCCATCGGGCACCACGTCGAAGACCCAGGCCAGCCCCATGGCGACGGGAAACGCCGCGCATGCCAGTACCACCAGCAGCGTCATGGTCCAGTCGGGCAGGCCGAGCGCCGGGACGACCACCGACGCGCCCTGCAACGCCGCAAAGGTGGCGACGATGTAAACGCCGGCAGCGCGGAAGACGCGGCGTCGCCGCAATTCGTGCAGAACCCGAAAGGGGGCTGCCCCCATAATCCACTTTTGGCCGATTCCGCAATCCCGGTCTAGCTCTGCGACGGCGCCGCCGGTGCGCCCGTCGAGCCACGCAACTGCGCACTCAGGGTGCCGACCGCCAGGGTAATGAGCGACCCGATCAGGGCGAACCATAACCCGTTCACCGCCGGCTCGATCACACCGAACTTCTGTATCCCCCAAAGTACCGCCATCAACACGATCGCCGAGCCCATGCCGATGATCGCGTCGGTCTGGTCAGCGCGTTTGGAAAGCACGCCGAGCAGGAAGCCGCCCAGCAGGCCGCCATAGGTAAAGGATGCGATCTCCAGCGCGATCACGACGACCGGTGTGCCCTGCTGCGCGAACTGGAACAGGATGGCGCCGCCGATCAGGATCACGCCCCAGAGCAGCGTGAAGCGCTTCCCTACTTTCATGAGGTGCACCGCGTCGTCGTCCTTGGCCAGCGGCGCATAGATGTCGTGGGTAGTGGCCGAAGCCAGCGAGTTGAGCGACGACGCGACGGTGGACATGGCGGCGGCCAGGATGCCGGCGATCACCAGGCCACGCAACCCGTCCGGCATTTGCTCGACGATGAAGCGCGGGAAGATCTCGTCCGGCGTCGCGAACTGCTGCCCGCGGAAGAAGGCATACAGGCCGACTCCGACGACCAGGAACAGCGCGAACTGGCCCATGACGATGAGACCGCTCGTGATGAGTGCCTTGCGCGCATCGCGCAACGATTTCGAAGCCAGCAGCCGCTGCACGATGATGTGGTCCACGCCGTGCGACGCCATGGACAGGAACGCGCCGCCCACGATGCCGGTGAGCAGCCACGTGCCGCTCGCAAATCCGCCTTCGAGATGGAAGATGCGCAATTTGTCGGTATCGGCCGCGGCGGCCCTGATGCCTTCCCATCCGAGCGGCACGATCTGCAGCAGGATGAACAGCGCCGCGAGCCCGCCGAAGATGTAGATGAACATCTGCACGACGTCGACCCAGACGACCGCGCTCAAGCCGCCGAAGTAGGTGTAGACCAGCGTAAACAAACCCGTGATGACGATCGCCTGCCAGTACGGAAGTCCGGTAATCAGCTTGATCGGGATGGCCGTGGCGAAGATACGCACGCCGTCGGCCAGGGCACGCGTGATCATGAAGATGATCGACGCGAAACGGCGCGTGGACAGCCCGAACCGCTGTTGCAACAGCATGTACGCGGTAGTCAGCTCACCGCGGAAATACGCCGGCAGCAGCACAGTCGCCACCAGCAGGCGGCCGATCACGTAACCGATCGTGAGCTGCAGCATCCAGAGGTCGGAATTGTAGGCGGTGGCCGGCACGCTAATGAAGGTCAGCGCGCTGGTCTCGGTGGCGACCACCGAAAAGCAGACCGCCCACCACGGGATGCTGCGGTCGGCCAGGAAGTAGTCGCGGGCGTCCTTCTGGCGCGTGCCGAGCCAGGTTCCGAACGCCGTGACGCCAACTATGTATCCGACCATGACTACGATATCGAGAACACTGAAGCTTGCGGTCATCACGCTCTGTGGGTTGAGTGGCGGATCTGGCTATGGGCTATTGCACTGGGCATGGGTATCCCTTTCTCACTAAGCCACGGAGGCACGGGCTCCGGCCGCGCCACAGTTAAAGCGCTGTGAATGGATAATGAGAACCGATTAGGCAGCATCATTGTTGATACGGCGTTTCGGATCAGCAGCAAGCTGGGTCCCGGGCTCATGGAATCCGTCTACGAGACTGTGTTCGCGCGTGATCTGGCACGGCGTGGACTGCAGGTCGAACGGCAACACCCGATCTCATTCGATTTCGAAGGTCTCTGGTTCGAGAACGCATGCCGGATCGACCTCTGGGTGGAGCGCGCAGTCATCATCGAAATCAAATCCGCCAGCCAATTCCGTCCCGGTGATTACAAGCAAGTGCTGACCTACCTCCGCCTCACCGATTGCCGCCTCGGCTATCTGATCAATTTCGGCGCACCCACCATCAAAGAAGGCATCAGACGGATCATAAATTAGAAACTGCGGCGCATCGCGCCCGTGTCTCCGTGGCTTGCTGAGAACAGGAACCACCACAAAAGCTATCGCACGCCCGCCGCCGCCCGCGTCATGGGCGCGGATGCCAGCGCGCTGGTCGCCACCGGCTCCTGGGCGAGCGGTTTGCCGTCACGCCGCACCACGTACGACTCCATCGCGAAGTATTCCGGCAAGCCGAGCGAATCCACGATCTGCGCGGTCGTCTTGTTGCGTTCTTCGACGCGCTGCCAGAACTCGCGATCGTCGAGGCCGGGGAACGGTGCTTTGTCCTTCTGGCTCTGATGCTTGAAGATGGCCATGATCTTGGTGCGCAGCTCTTCTTCCGACATGGGCACCAGCACATCCGCATCGGCCACGCTCCACTCCTGCCACGCGCCGCGGTAAGACCACACTTCCGGCGGCTCGCCACCGTAGAGCTCGAGCGCGCGGTCCACCGCTTCCTTGCACATGCGGTGCGTGCCGTGGGGATCCGAGAGGTCGCCCGCGACGAAGATGAGTTCAGGCTGATGCTCCTCGAGGACCTTGAGCACGATTTCGACGTCGCGCGGGCCGATCGGATCCTTCTTTACCTTCCCCGTCTGGTAGAACGGCATGTTGAGGAAGCGGGCCTGCTCACGCTTCATACCAAACGTCTCGATACCGGCTACGGCTTCCGACTCGCGGATGATCTGCTTGATGCGCTGCACGGCATCATTGTCGATCTCGCCCGGATCCTTCTCGTTGAGGAACTGCTCGACCTCATCCAGCTGATCGTTCAGCTCTCGGCGGCCGGACTCGAACGTCGCCACAAACCGGCGCATGTAATCGACGTACTTGCGAACTTCATGATCGAACACCG
>CBJLQC010000419.1:0-3228 GCA_966424955.1 uncultured bacterium
CGCTTCGACCGGCCATTGCGCCGCGCGTTCCTCCGCCTTGAAGCGATGATACCAGCTTTGCGCGATGTCGGCCGCGATGTCCTTGCCGCCCAGTCCGAACGCGATGCCCGCCCCCAGCGCACCCGCGCCGACCACCGCGATGAACGTGACCAGCACGATGTCCTGCGCGATCTCCAGCTGATCCAGCGCCATGAATACGGCGAGCAGGACCACCGACGCCTTGGCGGCCCGCGCCAGCGTGGTGCCTCCCGGCAACCCGCCGGCACTGGCCAGTACGAGGTCCTTGACGAACTCGCCAATGAGGATGCCCAGCACCAGGACGATTACGGCGGCTATGACGCTGGGGATGTAGGCGACCAGCTCGGCGAAAAGCGTGTTCACGGCCTCAATGCCGAGCGCTTCCCCGGCCAGCAGGATGACCAGCAGCATGACCGTCCAGAAGACCAGCTTGGCGAGGACCGTGGACGGATCGAGGCGGGTACCCGCGCGCTCCAGCGCCTCGCTGACGCCGCCTTCGCGCATCCAGCGGTCGAAGCCGATGCGGTGCAGCGCCATGTCGGTACCGCGCTCCACCATCTTGGCGATTACGAAGCCGGCCATCAGTATTCCCAGTGCCGCGAGCAGCCGAGGCAGGAACAGGACGATTTGCCTGATTCCTTCCTCGAGGCGCTGGGCCAGCGCATCCCACATGTCGTTTGGTCTCCTGACTTGTTCGGGCCAGAACGCTGGGGGAGAAGGGCGCTTGGCGCAAGATCAGAGAACCGTTTTATTGGAGTATCATGAAGACGTTTCGAGCGGAAAATGGGGAAGCATGGGTGGCCTCGGCGGAGCGCGAGCACACCGAACGGCATCACGGCGTTTGGTACCTCGTATTCCACCGTGAAGCGGCCGGCTCCGCGCGACTGCCCATGTACGAAGTGAGGTGGCAAACCCGGGCAACCGCGGAACGCACGCTGCTGACGATGTCGGACGTCGAGCTGCGTCGACGGCTCAAGTCGGCGATCGCGCGGCAGGCAGCGGGCCTGGGCCCCACCCCCTACGTGGACGCGATTGCCCCCGGCCGGACCCCGACCGACGTCAACGCCGGTTGACCGGCCGCGGAACGGCGCTTGCACCTCATCCTCGCGCGGGCCAGTCGGGTCCGCGCGGAGAACTCCTGGAGCATCAAAATGCGAGCGAAGCTTACTCAGACGTGGCGCACGTATCCACCGCGTGAGCGCAAGTTGATCGAAGCCCACTTGCAGGATGCGGATGGTTGCTGCTGTCCGCGCTGCGGCTCGATGCTGGAAGCCCGGCCCACGTCGCGCATGCTGGCCGTCTACCCACCGGGCGTGAGCGGCATCGATCTGGACTGCCGCCATTGTCACCGGTTCCTGCCCCGCGTCCAGCACACGCAGGAGTCTCTGTACTACACGCGCATCCAGCGGCTGGCCGTGGCCATACTGCGTGCGTGATTCATCTCAACGCAGCCGGCTTCGGGCTCCTGCCCGAGCGCACGCACGCCGTCATTAACGAATTCAACAACCAGCGGTACCGCGGCGAATTGCGCGATGCGGACCTGATGGGCGCGCTGTCCGCGGCCCGCACCCACGCGGCCCGGCTGATCGGCGCTTCCGCGTTCGAGATCGCGCTGGCCCCGAATACGCAGGTCGCGATCAATGTCGCCGCCAACGCCGTTCTCGAGCGGGCCGACCATCGCCACACCATCCTGGTCAGTGCCGGCGAGTTTCCCGCGAATGTCTACCCCTGGCTGGCGCTCCGTCATCATGGGCTCACGGTCGAGCTGATCCCGCTCGATGACCGCGGCTTTCCGCGCGAGGAGGTCATGCTGGAACGAATTGCGGACGGCGACGTCGTCGCCGTCAGCGTCTCGTTCGTCCAGTTCGCCTCCGGTTTCCGAGCGGACCTCGCGGCCCTGGGCGCGGCCTGCCGCGCTCACGATGTCCTGTTCGTCGTCGATGCCATCCAGGGGCTCGGCGCGCTGCCGCTCGATGTGCGCGCGCTCGGCATCGACGTCCTGGCATGCGGCGGCCAGAAATGGCTATGCAGTCCGTGGGGCTCGGGCTTCACGTACATCGCTGGAGAGCTCATCGGTACCTTCGAGCCCACCTATCCCGGCTGGCTGTCCTACAAGGGCAGTGCGGATTTCTCCAGCCTGACCAGCTACGACACCGCGCTGCACGACGACGCGCGCCGCTTCGAGGTCGGCTCCATTGCCTTCCAGGATCAGCTCGGCATGGCCGTGTCGATCGAGCACCTGCTCGCTATCGGCATCTCCGCGATCTGGCAGCACATTCTGACACTGCAGCAGCCGATCGTGGAGTGGGCCGCTCAGCGCGACGTCGCCATTGCCAACGATTTGACGCCGGAGCGCCGCTCCGGAATCTTGTGCATCCGGCCGCCCGATCCGGCGGCGGCCCACGCCGCTTTGCTCGAGGCGGGTGTGGCCTGCGCTTTTCGCGAGCAGTCGATACGCCTCGCGCCACACTGGTACAACACGCAGGATGAGATCGGACGGGTTTTGGAGGTTCTGGACACAGTCGCACGATGAACAGATACGACGATACGATTGAAGCGGTACGATCGGAGCTGAAGCTCGATTACCGGTCCTCGATATTCGACGTCCGCGTCGAAAACCGCGGCGGTCGCCTGCGTGTGCTGGGTGCGACCACCGTCTCGCGAGCGGTCGATGCGCTGGTCGCCCGCCTGGCCGAAGTCGAAGACAAGGACGAGAAGTATATCGTCGACGAAGTCCAGCGCCTGCCCGAGCCCGGGACCACCGCGGGGACCTCAGTCGCCCGACGGTGAAACGCGTCTTCGAGTATCGCAGACACGTTGACCAACAGATGCGAGCGTTACTGTCAGAGCCGGGAGCGACAGCGACCGAATTCTTCACGCCCCGGAACCCTGTCGCTGACGCTCCCGGCTCTGACCTGCCCGACCTCGTCGTTCTCGGCCTTAACCACGAACAGCAGCACCAGGAGCTTTTCCTGACCGATCTGAAATACACCTTCAGCGTCAATCCGCTGTTCCCCGTTTACCGTGAAGATTTCGCGATCGAGGAAAAGTCGGAATCGGGCTCCGGCGGTTATGTTTCCGTGGAAGGCGGTGAATACGAGATCGGCCATTCCGGCGACGGATTCTGCTTCGACAACGAGCTCGGCCGGCATAAGGTCCTCCTCGAAGACTTCGAGATCGCCGACCGCCTGGTCACGAATCTCGATTTTA
>CBJLQC010000420.1:0-3217 GCA_966424955.1 uncultured bacterium
GCACCCGGCCTCGATGTCGTGGGCATGACCATCCCAGGCGTGCCGCACGTGATCGCCGGGCACAACAAGGCGGTCGCGTGGGGCTTTACCAACGTGATGATGGATGACATCGACCTGTTCGTGGAGCGGGTCGATTCGGGTAACCCGGAACGCTACCTGACGACGAGCGGCCCGCAGCCGTTCGGCCGGCGCGTCGAGCGGCTGCGCGTCAAAGGTCGCGACTCGGCCGTCGTATTCACGGTACGCACCACACGACATGGGCCGATCCTGAGCGATCTGGACGATCGCCTGGGCCGGGATGTCGTGGCCGTACGCTGGGCCGCGCTCGACACGTCGCGTTCTTTTCGCGCTTTCCACGCCTTGAACCAGGCCCGCGGTGCGCCGGATGTCATTGCCGCGCTGCGCGACTTCAACAACCCGCACCAGAACGTCGTGTACGCCGACACGGCCGGCAATTTCGGCTATCAAATGGCGGGGCGCGTGCCCGTGCGGGGCGCACGGTTGCGGCCGCCCATCACACCGGTGCCCGGCTGGACCGGTGAGTGGGACTGGCGCGGGTATCTGCCCTTCGCCGAGCATCCGGCAGCCAACAACCCCGCGAGCGGATACGCGGTGACGGCGAACAACCGCCAGGCACGCAGCAGCATCGGCGATCTGATCAGCAATGATTGGGACATGCCTTTCCGCGCAGCCCGCATCACGGAGATGGTGCGCAGCAACAATCCGCATGATGCTGCCAGCGTCCATCGCATGCAGCTGGATGTCACGGACAAGCTGGCGATCAGGTACAAACCAAACGCGGTAGCGGCTGCGCAACGCGCCGGACGCCGGGAGATCGCGAGGCTGCTTGGTGAGTGGGATGGGCAGGCGCGTCGTGACTCGCGCGCGGCGCCCTACTTCTACATCTGGTACGAGCACCTGCGGCGGCAGCTCTCCCGCACGCTGTACGATGGAGCGGTCGGATTTCTTCCGCGTGATGCACTCAATGCCGTGCTCGATTCCGGCCGTGTGCCGTGGGCGGATGCGCGCGGGAGCGCGCTGCTCGATTCGATCGCGGGCGCAGCCATGCTGCATACCGATTCGGTAGTCGGCGGCCAAACGTGGGGCGAGCTGCATTACGTCCTGGCTGCACACGTGCTGGGTGAGGTCGCGGCCATTGAAAAGTTGCTCGATCTCAATGTCGGACCGCGGCCGCATCAGGGGTCGCCCACCACCGTCAACGTCGCGCAATACCTCGCCGATGAAGTGCCCATCCGCACATCGTACGGCGCCAGCCAGCGGCACGTCGTCGACATGGCCGATGTGGACGGCTCGGGTGGCTTCATCCTGCCGACGGGTCAGTCCGGGCTACCCGCCAGCGCGCATTACCAGGACATGTTCGACCGGTGGCGCAACGGCGGGCTCTGGTTGATTCCGCTGGACCGCTCGCGCGCCGAGGCCCGCGCTGTGCATAAGATGCGCATCAGCGCACCATGAATACATTCGACATTGCGGTGGTCGGCGCCGGTCCCTGTGGATTAGGCGTCGGCGTGGCCGCCCAAACCCAAAACGTGTCCTGCGTGCTGTTCGATCGGGCCAGCGTCGTGTCGGCCATCGCACGCTACCCCACGCACATGACGTTCTTCAGCACGGCCGAGAAGCTGGAGCTGGGCGGCGTGCCCTTCATCGCGCAGGGCGACAAGCCGACGCGCCGCGAAGCGCTCCGCTACTACCAACGGATCGTCCGGACCTTCGACCTGGACGTGCGGCAGTACGAAGAGGTCGAGCGCATCGCGGCGGGTGATCCGTTCGAGCTGCACACGCGCCGCAAGGACGGCACGCACCACACGTACACTGCGCGCAACATCGTGATCGCCACCGGTTATCTGGACACGCCGGTGCTCATGCACATTCCCGGCGAGGAGCTGCCGCACGTGCGGCATTACTATCATGAGGGTGCGCCCTACTTCGACACGGAGTGCATCGTGATCGGGGCCGGCAATTCAGCAGTCGACGTCGCGCTCGATCTCTACCGCTGGGGCGCGCGCCCGACGCTGGTTCACTTTGCGGACCAGCTCGATGCCGGCGTCAAGCCGTGGATCCTGCCCGATATCACGAATCGCCTCAAGAGCGGCGACATCGCGGTGCGCTGGCGCAGCCGGGTCGTCGAGATCACCCCGAGCAGCGTGATCATCGAGTCCGAGGAAACCGGTCAACGCAGCGAGCAGCGCGCCGATTTTGTTTTTGCGATGACGGGTTTTTGTCCCGATCCGCGGCTGCTGCGGTCGCTGGGCGCGGAGATCGACGCCGCAACCGGCATTCCCGCGCACGATCCCGCCACCATGCAAACCAACGTGCCACGCGTGTTCATTGCCGGCGTGATCGCGGCCGGGCTGAACGCCAACAAGATTTTCATCGAGAACGGCCGCGAGCACGGACCGAAGATCGTCGGCACGGTGCGGGGCGCCCCTCGGAGTTGACCCAAACACCGGAAAAAAATAGACTTACCCGCTACTAGCCAACGGGGTAAGTCATGCTGCCAGAATTCAGAAACGAACCATTCACGGATTTCAGCAATCCGGATAACGTCAAGCGCATGGAAGAGGCGCTCGCCCAGGTGAAGAGCGAGCTCGGCCGGGTCTATCCGCTGGTAATTGGCGACGAACACATCGAGCAAACCAGCGACGGGGTGTTCGAGTCCATCAATCCCGCGAACGCGAAACAGGTGATCGGCCGCTTTCCGAACGCGACGGTCGAGCACGCCAACCGCGCCGTCGATGTGGCGTGGGAAGCCTTCCAGAGCTGGCGCAAGGTCGAGCCGGAGGCGCGCGCTCGCTATCTCTTCAAGGCCGCCGCGGCCATGCGGCGGCGGCGCTTCGAGCTGGCCGCGTGGCTGGTTTACGAAGTGAGCAAGAGCTGGGTCGAAGCCGACGTCGACATCTGCGAGCTCATCGACTTCGCCGAGTACTACGGCCGGCAGATGCTACGGCTGGCCGGTCCGCAGGAAGTGGTGCCGTTCCCGGGCGAGGAGAACGAGCTGCGCTACATTCCGCTGGGTGTCGGTATCGTAATTCCGCCCTGGAATTTCCCCGGCGCCATCATGGGCGGCATGACCGTGGCCGCGCTGGTCACCGGCAATACGGTCGTACTCAAGCCGGCATCCACATCACCGACCATCGCCGCGAAGTTCGTGCAGCTGCTCAACGAAGAGTGCCAGCTGCCCCCCGGAACCCGCGTC
>CBJLQC010000421.1:0-3208 GCA_966424955.1 uncultured bacterium
ACGGCTTCCTGCATGTACGTCCCGCGTTTCCGCACCGTGCGGACCGCGTCCGCGGCCGGGCACGAAATCGCATCGCACGGCTGGGATCACCGGCGCGTCATTCACGAAACGCCGGAGGAATTTCGCGCGGGCGTCCGCCGCAGCAAACAGGCGCTCGAGGAGATCACCGGCGTGCGCGTGCTGGGCTACCGCGCACCGAGCTTCTCGATCGTGCCAGGCAGGGAGTGGGCGCTGGATATCCTGCTGGAGGAAGGATACACGTACGATTCCAGCCTCTTTCCGATTCACCGGCCCGGATACGGCTACGCCTCCGCGGTGCGTGATCCGCATTGGCTCGACCGTCCCACGGGTCGCCTCGCCGAGCTGCCGCCCGCCACCTTGCGCCGATTCGGTGTAAACTTCCCGGCCGCCGGCGGGGCTTACCTGCGCTTGCTGCCGCATTCCCTGGTCCGGGCCGCGATACGCGACGCCGAGCGGCGCGGTATGCCGGCCACGCTTTACATCCATCCGTGGGAGCTGGATGCGGCGCAGCCCCGGCTGCCGGTTTCATTGGCGACGCGCATCCGGCACTACGGCGGGCTGCAGCGCACCGTCCCGCGGTTGCGGCGATTGTTCGAGGAGTTCCGCTTCAGGCCGATTGCCGATCATCTACCCGCCCTGGCCGCGTCATAACATCCCCGACGCGCGCAGCACGAAACCGTGCAGCGATATACCGGCCGGCACATTGAGCCGCGGCAACGCGAACGGCGCCGTCGCTAATGTCCGCTCCGCGATCCAGCCGCCCTCGATGAGGAATGCGTACTGGAATCCGGTCTGCTCGACTAGTGATCGTACTGTGGCGTTTTGCAGGCCGTAGGGGTAGGCGAGGCAGGGAAGCACATTCGAGAAGCGTGAGCGAAGCCATTCCCACGATCGCTTCAGCTCATCCTCGGCATCCGCTGTTGCCAGCCGGGCCAGGTTGGCGTGGCTCCAGGTGTGGCAGCCAAACGTGATCAGCCCGGTCCGTGCTACGGACTCGAGCATTTCCTCCCGACAGCCTCGCTGGTATGCCGGAGGGTCGCCGAGTTCCAAACCCCGCGCTACTGCCCATTCTTTAATGGCTGCGCCCTTGCCGGCCAGCTCATCGAGCGCATGTGAGCGCACGTCCGGGGCAAGACCCTCGTCGCCGCGCGCCAGCTCATCCCACCAGAAGCTCATGCCGTTCAGCAGCCCCGGTGCGACGAAGATCGTCGCGGGCAGGCTGCGCTTCCTCAGCTCGTCCACTCCCGCCGCGACGGCGCCGGCGTATGCATCATCGAAGGTGATTACCGCGCGCGGGCGGCTGCCCGCACGGTGCGCCAGCTCGGCCAGCGGAACGATGTCATGCGTGCGCTGCAGCTGATCCAGCTGCTGCGCGAAATCCTTCTGCGCGAGATGCAGACTGCGATCGCCCGCGGGCCGCTCGCCGGCTGGGACGATGTTGTGATAAGCCAGTACGAGGGTCTGTGAGCGGTGGCGCCGGCGCGCCAGCGTAGCCGCACCGGTCGCGATCAAGCCCTGCTCCACTGCGCTCTTGACGATGCGTCTCAACGTCGGTGCCCGCCGTTCAGGACACCTGGGCGTTGACCGGCTGCTCCACGCGTTCGACCGGGGTCGTCGTGCGGCCCGCGCGGCGCAGCAGAGTCTGCCACTCGATCCGGCGCCGCAGGATGGCGCGGACGGCCGCACGCTCGTCGGCGCCCAGCACGTACCGGTAAACCGCGGCCAACGCCAGCGCCGACAGCGTGACACATGTGACGAGCGAAGTCACGATCGGCATCGCACCCAGCAACTCGCGGACGATTACGGCCGGTATCAGGATCGCATACAAGCGCGCCACTCGTGGCCAATCGTAATCGATGCGGTACTCCTGCTGCGAATGTCTTTGCACGACCACGAAACGAAGCACATAGGCGATGATGGTGGCGGCCGCCGCTCCCCAGATCCCGTAACGCGGGATCAGCAGATAGTTGAGCACCAGCACGGACGGGATCGCGATCGCACTCCCCCAGGCGAGCTTCTTCGTCTTCTTCACGAGCAGCAGACCGAGGTTGTTGAAGCTCGACCAGTGTTGCAGCACCTGCGCGATCAGGATGAGCGGGACGACGGCGTAAGCGCCCCAGAAATTCGGCGCAGCCATCACCTTCAGGACATCACGGACGAACATTGCAATGAGGAGCGACGTGCAACCGAGTCCGATATTGAAATAGAGAAATACCCGCCGGAATATCGCGCCCGCATTCGGGCGCTTGGCGATCTGGAAACGCTCAGGCCCCCAGATCTGCATGAACGGGGCAGCGACGAACGCCGACATCACGAATCCGAACCGGTAGGCCAAGGCATAAAGACCCACCGCGGCCGGGCCCACATAGTGGTTCAGAAAATAGCGGTCCGAAAAAACGAGAAAGAAGTTCCCCAGCGATACGAACGCGATCGGGAAGGAGAACCGCCACATTTCGCGCAGCAGGTCGAATGAGAATCGGTAACCCGTGCTGCGGAACATGAACCGCAACATCCCCGCAGCCACGATCGTGGAGACGATCAGGTTGCTCAGCAGGATGCCCTTGACGCCCATGCCCATGTGGACGACGAAGAAGATATTGAAGGCGATCAGTCCAATCAGCCGGGCCAGGTTGATGGTGACCACCAGCACCGACCGATGCAGCGCGCGGCACATCAGGAACGGGATGATCTCCGCCGACTGCATGATCGAGATCAGGAAGAACAGCCGGAAATATGTCGGGCTGCCGCGCTCGGGGGTGATCACCGCGCTCAGCCAGGGCGAGAGCAGCAGCCCGCCGATCGCCAGCAGGACCGCCGAGATGATCTTGCCGATCGCGGCCGTGCTCATCACGAGATCCTGGTCGCGCTTGCTGTTCGCCTCGGCATAGAAACGATACACGCTGTTCGCGACGTTGACCCCCAGCACGATCCCCAGGAAATCCAGGGTCATGGAGGTCAGCTCGAGCACGCCGTAGTCCGCGGGCGTGAGGTAACGCGTGTAGATGGGCAGCAGGATGAAGCTCGTCAGCTTCGACAGCATGGTGCCGAAGCTGTATATGGCGGTGTGGCGGCCCAGGGTGCGAATCGCCGAGCTCATCCCCGATGAACGCCCATCTCCCCGTCCGCGGGGGTCGTACAAATTTCGTTACTCATTCAGGAAACGTGATTTAATTCGGATAGCGTCTCG
>CBJLQC010000422.1:0-3195 GCA_966424955.1 uncultured bacterium
CGTTTTTCGGCGACTCGGCACCGGCGCGCGGATCGGTCCGCTGCGTGGTGTCCAGGAGTAGCGAGCCGCCCATCAGGGCGGTCGCCAACGTCGCGGCGAGCGAAATGTATTTGCGCGGGAAGCGCGACCGGCGCGGCGCCGTTTGCAGCGTGGTCACGACCCGGTCGTGCAGCCCCGCGGGCACCTGCTGGCGTACGCTCAGCAGCAGCTCGATCAGCTCCGCTTCCTCCCGGCACTCCGCACAGGCGTCAAGGTGCGCGCGCACGGCGGCAACCGTGGCGGCCTCGGCCTGGCCGTGCAGCACATCCGGATAGACCTCGCGCACATACTCGCAATTGAACTCGTTCATTTCAGCAGCTCCCTCAAACGTTTCACGCCGAGGTGGTAATTCACGCGCGCGGCGCCTTCCGAACAGTCCAGTGCCACGCCGATTTCCTGGTAACTCAACCCCTGTTGCACGCGCAGACTCACGGCCATGCGCTGCTTCTCGGGCAGCTTCTCCAGCACCTTGGCGACGCGCGCCGCTTCGTCATTCACGGCGACGACATGGGCCGCATCCCGCTCCTCACCCGCCGCCTGGCCGGCCAGCTCGAGCGGCACTTCGCGTCGCTGGTACTGCCGCCGCGCGACCGTCCGCGCCGCGTTCACCGAGATGCGCAGCAGCCAGGTCCGGAAACTCGACTCGCCCCGAAAGCGTTCGAGACCGCGCAGCGCGTTGACGAACGCTTCCTGCGCCGCGTCCTGGGCCAGGTCGCCATCCAGCAGCACGCGCGACGTGACGGCGTAGACGTCGCTCAGGTACCGGCGCACGAGCAGGTCAGCCGCACGCTCATCCCCGCCACGGACGCGGGCAATCAGTGAAGCGTCATCCGCATCACGCGTGGCGTCGACGTCCAAAGCCGTTGTGCTCACTTGGGATTTAGACGCTTGTGTATGGCAAAATGTTAGCTGGTACGGGCTTCTGTACGGGAAAATGTTAGCTGGTAACTGGCAAGGACGCAGAGGTTTAACGGAGAGGACGCAGATGTGTGCGGGAGCGGGGGCGCGCTGCGACACGGACGCGCAAGAACGGCCGGATCTGCGTCCTCTCCGTCCAACCTCGGCGTCCTTGCAAGCGGGCGACGGCGTCCTTGTATGCAGGCGCGCAGAAGAATGTAAGCCCGGCGGGCGCCCTTCGGGCGTCCGCCGGGCAGGAGGCTGTACTCAGACCGGGATATGCTGCTGATGCGAGACTTCCGACCTGAGCTCCTTCGAGGGCTTGAAGATCGGCACCGCACGAGCGGGCACTTCGACCGGGTCACCCGTGCGCGGATTGCGCGCCATGCGAGAACGACGCTTCCGTACCTTGAACGTACCGAAGCCGCGGATCTCGATATGCGAGTGCTCGGCCATCGCTTTCTTGATCGCGTTCAGAAGCCCGTCTACCACCAAGGCGCAGTCCTTCTTGGTGATCCCGGGGCCGATCGCCTCCGCCACTTGCTCGACGAGATCGGCTTTGGTCATGGTGCCTCCCTACTGAAGTTTGAATTTCGGCTCTGGGCAGTCCTCAGAACGCCAGGTATTTCAAGCGCGGCGTCGACACTTGCTCGAGCGGCCGCATAAAACGCTCGAGCGCGCCTGCCGTCGTGCGCCCAAGCAGAACATCCAGAATTGTCGGCCGGTCCTCCGCGGGGAACGCGACTTTGGGATCGCTCCCCAAACCAGCCATCCGCCCGGCCGTGGCGATGGCGTCCTGTACGTTGCCCATCCGGTCGACCAGTCCACTCCGGTGCGCCTGCCGACCCGTCAGCGCCCGCCCGTCCGCGACCGGCGACAGCCTTGCTCGGGCCAGCTTGCGCTCGGTCGCTACCGCATCCACGAACTGGTCATAAACGTCCTGCACCAGCTCGTTGAGCACTGCGCTGTCGCCTGGTGACATTTCCCGGAACATCGACCCGACATCCTTGTGCTCCGCGCTCTTGATGACGCGCATGTCGACGCCGACCTTGTCCATCAGCTCGCGGACTTCCGGCAGCTCCATGATCACGCCGATTGAACCGGTCAAGGAGCCGGGCAGCGCGAAGATCGAATCCGCGCCCAGCGCGATGTAGTAGCCGCCGGACGCCCCTACCCCGCCTATCGACGCGATGACCGGCCGGTCATCTTCTTCACGCAGCCGCCGTAACTCGCTGTAAATGCTCTGAGATGGACCGACACTACCACCCGGCGAATTGATCGCGACGACGTAACCTCTGATCGACCGATCCCCGCGAAAGCGACGGATCTGCTCGAGCACTTCCCGATCGTCGGTAATGACGCCTTCCACCGGGATCACCGCGATGCGATCGCCCAGCGAAAAACCGCCCCGACCACCTCGTACAGTCGTGATCACAGCCAGGACGATCCCCGTGATAACCATCAGGGAGAGAACGGTTACGACAAGGATTGTTAAGAGAGACCGCCGGGCCACGAAATAACCGCCTAAAAACCGTGTATGTTTATGTAGGACGGGCACCTAGCTTAATGCCAAGGCCTCCTCGTAGTCAAGCTTCTTCTTGACCGTTGCGGCGCTGCAACGCTAAGTCAGCGCTACTTATACGGGATTTCCGCCCTTTTTGGCCTGCATCAGGGACACAAAGCGGTCGAAGAGGTACAGCGAGTCGTGCGGCCCGGGCGCCGCTTCGGGGTGGTACTGGACACTGAAAACGGGCAGCTCCCGGTGCTCCAGCCCCTCCATCGTCTGGTCGTTCAGGTTGATATGGGTGGTCCGCAGGGCCGGCGCTCCCTCCACCCCATCGTCCGGCCCGCGGCGGACCGCAAAACCGTGATTTTGCGACGTAATTTCCACGACGCCGTCTTCCATTCGGCGTACGGGGTGGTTCGCCGCGCGATGCCCGAACAGCAGCTTGTAGGTGTGGCCGCCGAACGCGCGTGCCGTCAGCTGGTGCCCCAGGCAGATGCCGAACACCGGGATTCCCTCTTTCGCGAACAGCCGGATGGTCTCGACGGCGTGCTCGACCGCTTCCGGGTCGCCCGGACCGTTGCTGAGGAACAGGCCGTCCGGATTCTGGGCCAGCATTTCCTGGGCGGGCGTCACGGACGGGAGTGTGGTGACACGCGCACCACGCTCGGCGAGGAGCCGGAGCGAGTTGCGCTTGACGCCGAAGTCGTAGGCCAGGACGTGGAACTGCTCGGCGCCCTGCGGCGCGACGTCGT
>CBJLQC010000423.1:0-3189 GCA_966424955.1 uncultured bacterium
TCATGCGCCTGGCCGGGCCGACCATCGGGTCCGCATTCACGCTGGAAGGGTTTGCCTTCTTCATCGAGGCGATCTTCCTGGGGCTGTACCTGTATGGGTGGGACCGGCTTTCACCGCGCGCGCACTTCCTGACCGGCATACCGATCGCCGTGAGTGGGCTGCTGTCCGGCATACTCGTCGTGGCCGTCAATTCGTACATGCAGTATCCGGCACTCGACGCCGCGGGGCAGCCGCGCATCGATCCACTTGCGCCGTTCCAGAGTCCCGCCTGGCTGCACATGTGGATCCATTCCTCGCTGTCCTGCTACATCGCCACCGGGTTTGCGGCGGCGGGCGTCTACGCGCTCGGCATGCTACGCGGGCGCAATGATCCCTACCATCGCAGCGCGATCAGGATCGCACTCGCCGTAGCCGCGGTCGCCGCAGTGCTGCAGCCACTGAGCGGAGATCTCAGCGCGCGCCGCATAGCCGAACTGCAGCCGGCCAAGCTCGCGGCCGCCGAAGCGCTGTACGTGACCGAGCGCGGCGCGCCGTTGCTCATCGGCGGCTGGCCGGACAGTGAAGCACAACGGGTGCACTTCGCTGTCGAAATTCCGCGCGCGCTCAGTTTCCTCGCCTATCACGACTTCAACGCCGAAGTGGCTGGTCTCGACCGCGTGCCGCGCGCGGACTGGCCCAATGTGCTCATCACCCATCTCGCGTTCCAGGTGATGGTGGGCTGTGGTTTCCTGCTGGCCGCGGTGGGTGTCATCTACTGGGTGCTGCAATGGCGGCGGCGGGAGCCGGGCCGCACCCTGTTGTGGCTGCTGTTGCTGGTCGCGCCGCTCGGCATGCTGGCGCTGGAAGCCGGGTGGATCGTGACGGAAGTGGGCCGTCAGCCATGGGTCATTACGGGTGTGCTGCGCACCGCGGATGCGGTGACCGATGTCGACAATGTGCCGCTCACCTTCCTCGGTTTCTGTCTGCTTTATCTCGTGTTGGGCAGCGCGCTCGTGTTGCTGCTACGGCGCCTGGCGCACAACCGGCGGGAGGCGTATGGCTGACGCCGTTGCGTTGATCGCGGGATTTGCGACGCTCGCCTATGGATTACTCGCCGGCGCTGATTTCGGTGGTGGTGTGTGGGACCTGTTCGCGTCCGGCGAGCGCAAGTCGGCGCAGCGCGCGGCCATTGCGCGGGCCATGGGACCGGTGTGGGAAGCGAATCACGTTTGGCTGATCTTCCTGATCGTCATCCTGTTCACCGCGTTTCCGGTCGTTTATGCGACGCTGTCCACCGCGCTCTTCATACCATTCCATCTCGTGCTGCTCGGCATCGTGCTGCGCGGCGCTGCCTTCGTATTTCGCGCCTATGGCAACCGCGCCGGCAGCAGCATCACCGCCACCGAGCGCACCTGGGGTGTTGTGTTCGGCATTTCCAGCACGATTACGCCCTTCCTGCTGGGCGCGTGCATGGGTGCGGTATCGACGGGTGCGATCCGCGTCACTGATGGCCGCGTCACGATCCACGGTCTGCCCTGGCTGCTGCCGATGAGTTTGATGACGGGTGCGCTCGCGCTGGCCATCTGCGCCTACCTGGCGGCGGTTTACCTGACCGTGGAGACGCGCGACGAGCTGCAGCGCGATTTCCGGCGATACGCGCTCATCGCAGGAACCGCGACGGTTGGCTTGTCGATCCTCGCGCTGCCCTTGATGCGCAGTGAAGCCCCGCATCTGTGGAGTGGTTTGTTGAGCGCCCGGGCGCTGCCGATGCTGACTGCCGGAGTCGTGGCTGCGCTGTTGGCCGGCTGGTTCCTGCTACACCAGCGCTACCGCCTGGCGCGTGTCGCGGCGATCGTGCAGACCGCCATGCTGCTGGCCGGCTGGATCGCCGCGCAGTATCCGTATCTGGTCTTTCCTGATTTGCGCATCGAATCCGCCGCCGCTCCGCCCGCGACCCTGCAGTTCTTCCTCATCGCGGTACCGGTCGGCATGGCCCTGCTGCTGCCTTCGCTCTACTTGCTGTTCCGCGTGTTCAAACGCGAACCATGAATCGCCTGGCTGCTACTGGAATTGGATCGGCAGTTTGATCCACGCGCCGACCTTGCGCTCGCCGTTCAGGGCGGGCGTGAACTCCATGAGATTGACGACGCGGGTGGCCGCGCGGTCGAGGACGTCGGCGCCGCTGCCCTGGAAGATCTCGGCGCGCCGTACGCGTCCAGCAGTGTCCACCAGCACCCAGAGAATGACCGTGCCCGCTATACGCTGCTCGCGGATGAGCGGCGTGTAGCTCTCGAGTAGCGCCCGCTCTACTACCGGACGATTCTGCAATTGCGGCTCGGTCGTGCGGGGCGTATACGCAGGCACGTTCGGATCCGGTTCGACCACCCCGTCGGCGCTGCCGCGAGGAAGCGATGGCAGACCGGCGGAATTCAAATCGGACGTCGCGGCCGGTTGGGCGGGAGTTGGGCTCGGCGCATTTTGCTTCTGCGGCGCGCGCACCGGCGTTGCCTTCCGCTCGCGAGGGCCTTCCTTCTTCCTGGTTTCCGGTTTCCTGGTTTCGGTCTTCGCCGTGGCCGGCTTCCTGGTTGCCGCCTTGGCGGTTTCCGTCGCCGCCTTCTTCGGTCCCGCTGCTGCGGTTGCCGACTGATCCACGGGTGGCTGTACCGTATCGCTGACGGACTGGAATTCCGGCAGCGTGCCGGCCGCCCTGAGCAACGCGGCTTCCGCATTTTCGTTGGGCTGTGTCTGCGTGATGGCCGGATTGTCGATCATCACGCCGTCAGTCGGCTCATCGGGGCCTTTGATCATCGCCACGACGGTGGCGGCGGCGATCAGCACGAGGAGCACGGAGATGACCACCACGGCGCGTGCCTCGCGCGCGGGCACC
The DNA here is from genome assembly GCA_966424955.1 of uncultured bacterium. Taxonomy (GTDB): domain Bacteria; phylum Gemmatimonadota; class Gemmatimonadetes; order Longimicrobiales; family RSA9; genus CBJLQC01. Next base: position 2,867 of record CBJLQC010000423.1, read on the forward strand.
AGTTCCGCTTCGTCCGCTGCTTCGACAACCGCAGCCACGCTGGCCGGCTCGGGCGCTGTTTCGATCGGTTCCCCAGGATCATCGGCCGGCTGCACATCGGGGACATTCGATGCCGCCGCCGCTAGTGCCGGCATCTCATGCGGCTCATCCGGCAATGCGGGCGTCAGTGGCGACACGGACGCTTCAACCGGCTCCGCCACCGGCGGCGGTACGAGCGGCATGTGGTACCGCAGCGTCGGCTGCTCGTCATCTTCGGTCAGCGTGGGCCGCTGATAACGCAGCGTAGGCAAATCCTCGCCCACTACTTCCACCGGCTGCGCCGG
>CBJLQC010000424.1:0-3184 GCA_966424955.1 uncultured bacterium
AGATCATCGTAGCCGAGCACGACGTCGGCGGAGCGGCCGTCGCGATCGGGCACGCGCAGCGCGCGGATCACGGCGCCGTGCGCCATGACCTCGAGCTCCAGCCCGTGCGCGTTGCTGACGGTGATTACGCCGGGGTCAGCCACCGGCAAGGGCACTGGAAACGTGGCAGTACGCCTGCCTGGGACGGAGCTGCGCATCGAAGAGGAGCGCGTCGCCCCAGCCGGCGAAGGTGCTCGGCACCCACGAATCGGGCGGCCGGCTATACGATCGGGTGACTTTCAGGGTCCCAGCCCTGGATGGCATTTTCGACGCCCTGCAGGTGCGTCTTCATGCGCTCGACCGCCAGCGATTCATCGCGCTTCTCCAGCGCATCCAGGATGCCGAGATGCTCGAGATGGTCGCGATCCCGGTGGCCGAAGATGCCGAGAATCAGACGCTGCTCCTCCGAAAAGAGCTCGTGCAGCACGCTCAGCAGCTGCGTCAGCACGGCATTCCCGGATGCCTGCGCGATGGCCCGGTGGAACGACATGTTGGTCGTGTTGAGCACCGCATCATCACCCAGGTTCCGACTCGCCGTTTCCAGCAGCTCGCGCATTTCCGCGACGTTCTGATCGGTCGCATTGCGCGCGGCCAGCGACACGGACTGCACCTCGAGCGGGATCCGCGTTTCCAGCAGGTCAATGAGCAGCTTCTTGGTCAGCGTGCCCGTGAATTCCGGCGCGGCGACCAGCAGCACGTCGTGGCTGCGCGTGACGTAGACCCCCGAGCCGTGCCGTATCTCGACCACGCCCATGGTTTCCAGCTTCTTGAGTGCTTCGCGCAAGGACGGATGGCCGACGCCGAAGCGCCGGGCCATTTCCATGATCGCGGGCAGACGATCGCCCTCGTGGAATTCGCCTTCCTGGATCATGGTGTGGATGCGCCGCGCCAGGCGGTCGGCCAGGTTCTGCTTGGTGACCGGCCGGAACGCGTCCTTCGTCGCGCCTTCTCCATTTATCGACATGATTGCTCGCTAGTAGTTTGCGCCAAAACTAAAGTGTGGGGGCAGCCCCCATTCGCACCACCGCATGGAACGCAGGCTTGGGACGGCCCCGGCGATCGAAGAGCAGCGGATAGCTGGTGCGCCCGCGCACCGGCCAGCCGTTGAGCCAGGAGTCGCCGTCGGTCACGCCCCAAAAAGTTACGCGCGTAATGACGTCACTGTGCTTCAGGAATACGCGGAACAGCTCGGCATACCGCTCGGCCAGCGCGTGCTGTACCGAGTCGGGCAAACCGGCCGCGTAAGGGTTCAGCTTCGCCTGGGCCTCGACGTTGTAGGTGATGTCCGCGCCGCGATACTCACCGACCGGCGGCAGGACATCGATGTCCAGCTCGGTGATCATCACTTTTACCCCGGTCGCGGCAAAAGCGCTGATCGCGGAGTCCTGCAGGCCGGGCGACGGCCAGTCCATCTTGTCGTGGCCCTGCAGGCCGACCGCCGCCAGCGGGATGCCCGCCGCCTGCAAGCGCTTGATGAGGGCGATCGCGCCATTGCGCTTGGGCACGTTCTCCAGGGAATAGTCGTTGTAATACAGCTCGGCCGCCGGATCGGCTTCGTGCGCCCACTGGTAGGCCTTGATGAGGTAATCCTCGCCAATCAGCTCCAGCCACTTCGTGCGCCGCAGCGAGCCGTCTTCATTCAGCACCTCGTTGAAGACATCCCACCCCTTGACGCGGCCCCGGTAGCGCCCGACCACGGTATGGATGTGATCGCGCAGTCGGTTCAGCAGCGTGTCGCGGCCGACCGGGCGGCCCTGCTCGTCCTCGAAGACCCACCGCGGCACCTGGTTGTGCCAGCCCAGCGTGTGACCGACGATGAACATGCCGTTGCGCTCGCCGAACTCGACGAAGCGATCCGCCGCCTCGAACGTGTATTTCCCCTTTTCGGGATGGACATGCTCCCACTTCATCACATTTTCGGGCGTGATCGTGTTGAAATGGCGCTTCACCAGCGCGGCGCCTTGGGCATCGCGCTCCGTGAACTGATTCTCGTTGAGCGCGGCGCCGATCATGAACGAACGCGCAAACACGTCCTTCAATGCAGGCTCCTGCGCCGCGGCGACCGGCTCGACGACGCGCGCATCATCGGCCTCGTCCCGCTGCGGTTGCGCCGCCGTACATGCCGGCGCGCCCAGCGCCAGCAGCATTGCGGCCGCCCTTCCCCACTTTTCTATCGTCCGCTTCATCGTGCGTCCTCGGTCAACGCGCCACGGCCGGCGCTTCCTCGTAATGTCTGCGCCGCTCCGCCAGCTCGTTCTGAATCTGGATGTTCAGCTGCTTGTCGATCTTGTAGAAGAAGAGGCACACGACCACGATCCCCAGGAAGATCGCCGGGTACACGCTGACCGTCATGCGAATACCCAGCAGCGCCTCGGGCGTCTGCACCGCGTTGGCCTGGTAGCCGTAGCCGGAGAGCAGCCACCCCGCGATGGCGCCCCCGACGCTCAACCCTGCCTTCAGTGCGAACAGGATCGTGGCGAAGACGACGCCGGTAATGCGCCGCCCGGTCGTCCACTCCGCGTAGTCGGCCACGTCGGCGAACATCGCCCAGATCAGCGGAATGGTCGGCGCGTAGCTGAGCGCGCGCACCCACTCGAGCACGTACGTGGCCGCAATGGCATCCGCCGGCAGCAGGATGAACGCGGCGCCGAGCAGAGTGGCTAGCGAAAACCCGACGATGGCTACCGCGCGCTTGCCGAAACGCATGGCCAGGAAGGTCGCCGCGATGACGCCAACGATGGTCACCAGCTGACTCGACATCTGGAAGAAGCTGAAGCCGACCGACGAGATATTGCTGCGGCTCTCGTTGACGATCAGCCCCAGGCTGTTCAGGACGTAATGCAGCACGCCGCCCGCATCGGGCCCGGCCTGGCCGACGCCGAACGCCTGCAGAAAGCCGTACAGCTCGTTCTGATCGACGTAATAGTTGAAGTAGTAGAAGATCGTGCCGCCGCGCATGGCCGCGTAGATGAAATGGGCCAGCGTCAACACGAACATGGCGATCCACGGACCGTTCTTCAGCAGGCCGGCGAAATCTTCCCGCGGATTCGACTTCTGCGACGGCGGCGGCTGGATCCGCTCGCGCGTCGTCAGGAACGTGATGACGAAGAAGAGCACGCAGAGCGATGCCCACAAGGTCATCGTC
>CBJLQC010000425.1:0-3181 GCA_966424955.1 uncultured bacterium
ACGGATCGCAGTTCGACTGCGCGAGCGGCGCGGTGCGCGCGGGACCGGCCCGCGAATCGATTCGGACGTACCGCGTCGAAGAGCGGGATGGCGCGGTCTGGCTCACCTGGTAAATCGCCTAAAGCTCTACCTGCGTTCCCAGCTCCACCACCTGGTTGGGCGGCAGCCGGAAGAACGACGCGGCACTGCGTGCGTTGTTCGACATGGCGGCGAACAGCTTTTCCCGCCAGATGGCCATGCCGCTCGGCCGTTTGCTCGCGATCAGCGTTTCCCGTCCGAGGAAGTATGAGGTCTCCATCGGCTTGAACGGTACCCCGTGCTCGTTGAGCAGCAGGAGCGCGCTGGGCACATCGACATCCTGCATGAATCCATAGTGCAGGGTCGCGGTGTAGATGCCGTTATCCACGTGCTTCACCTCGATGCGTCCGGCCCTGGGCACGTGCGGCACCTCGTCGGTGATGATCGACAGAAACAGCACGCGCTCGTGCAGCACCTTGTTGTGCTTGAGATTGTGCAGCAGCGCGGGGGGCGTGCCGCCCGGATTGCTGTACATGTAGACCGCCGTGCCCGGAACCCGGGCGGGCGGATGGTCGAGGATGTTCTGCACGAACATATCGAGTGGCAGCACGCGCTCGCGCATCCGCGAGGCCAGGATTTGCCGCCCCTGCTTCCACGTGGTGAGCAGCGTGAACACGATCGCGCCGACGACGAGCGGGAACCAGCCGCCATGCGGAATCTTGAGCAGATTCGCCCCCCAGAACGCCAGGTCGATGACCAGGAAGAGACCGCCCACGAGAATGGCGGTGAGCAGGCTCCATCTCAGCTTCTCACGCGCGACCACGAAGAACAGAATCGACGTGACGACCATGGTGGTGGTGACCGCGACGCCGTACGCGGCGGCCAGCCGGCTGGATGACTGAAAGCCGAGCACCAGGCCGATGCAGGCGACCATCAAGGCCCAGTTGATGGCCGGAATGTAGATCTGCCCTTTCTCCTGCGCCGATGTGTGCTGAATCTCCACGCGCGGACTGTAGCCGAGCTGCACGGCCTGCATGGTCAGCGAGTAGGAGCCGGAGATCAGCGCCTGCGACGCGATTACCGTCGCGATCGTCGCAATGCCGACCACTGGATACAACGCCCAGCTCGGCGCCATCAGGAAGAACGGGTTCTCGATCGTCTCCGGATGGTCGATGATGAGGGCGCCCTGTCCGAAGTAATTGAGCAGGAGCGCGGGCAGCACGATCGCAAACCACGCGAGCCGGATGGGCCCTTTGCCGAAGTGGCCCATGTCCGCGTACAGTGCCTCGCCGCCCGTCACCACCAGGAACACCGAGCCCAGCACCAGGAATGCATTGCCGCGATTCGCCAGGAAGAAGCCGGTCGCATGCAGCGGATTGAGCGCGGCCAGCACACCCGGCTGCTGGCTGATGTGCCACACGCCGAGTGCGGCGAGCGTGGCGAACCATATCAGCGTAATGGGCCCGAACACGCGCCCGACCCCCGCCGTGCCGTGCTTCTGGAATGCGAAAAGCGCGACCAGGATGCCGATCGTGATCGGTATGACGTACGGCTCGAAGAACGCCGTGGCCACGGCCAGGCCTTCGACCGCCGACAGCACGGAGATGGCAGGTGTGATCATGCCGTCGCCATACAACAGCGCAGTCGCGAAGAGGCCGAAAAGGATGAGCGCGCGCCGGCCGCCGCGCAGCGCGCGCATCGGTGTGGCCAGCGCGGTCAGCGCGAGGATGCCACCCTCGCCACGGTTGTCGGCGCGCAGCACGAACACCAGGTATTTGACCGAGATGACCAGGATCAGTGCCCAGAAGACGAGCGAGAGCACGCCCAGGACGTTGGCGGTGGTGGCCGGTACGCCGTGCTCCGCGGCGAACGATTCGCGCAGCGCATAGATGGGACTGGTACCGATATCGCCATAGACAATACCCAGCGCGGCGAGCGCGAGTGTGCGCCGGTAACGGCCGGTGCTGGTGGTGGTATCCGTCATGTTAATGATGACCTCGCTGCACGATCACGTCGTGAGTTTTGTCATAGAGGAGAAAGAGGAAGAGCAGGGTTACCAGGGTGCGGCCGGCCGAGAGTGTCTGCGTTTCCAGGATGCGTCTGGCGATGATCGCGGTGTTGAAGCCGATGGCGGCCAGCAGTGACAGCAGGACGCAGAGGCGGAGCAGGATGCGGTCGCGCACGAAGGCGAAGTAGTCGGCCCACACCGCGGCCACGGCGCTGAAGCCGGCGAAGGACGGCAGTCCCGGCGGAGCGTGCAGCACGACCGCGCGGCGGATGACGGCAACTGCGTACACGCAGGTCAGCACGCCCCAGAGCAGGGCGAACCGCCGGCCGAGACCGTGCGACAGCGTGACGTTCACAGCAGCACCCGTCGTCAGGCGACCATCAAGCTGCCGTAGGCAATGCGGACATACGCGGTGAATGTCACATCCACCGCGTTAAGGGCGCACAAAGATTTGCGGCGAAGGTGTTAAGACGGTGTTAAGAAGCGGGCGTCAGGGCGTCCACGGCCGGCAGCTCGGCCACGGGAAGCACCACGGTGAAGGTGCTGCCGCCGCCCCGTCGCGGTGTGAATCGCAGGTCGCCGCCCTGCGCGCGCGCCAGGCGTCGCGCGATGGCGAGCCCGAGCCCGGCACCGCTCGCATCCGGCGGGCTGCCGGGTGGGCGGTAGAAGGGCTCAAAAATGCGGTCACGCTCCGACGCGGCCACACCAGCGCCGCGATCCGAGACCGTGATCTCGACGACGTCGCCGGATTGCTGCGCGGCAATCTCCACGGGCTCGTGCAGCGGTGAGTACTTGTGCGCGTTCTCCAGCAGATTGGCGAGGATGCGAACGGTATATCCGAAGTCGAAGCGGCCGACCATGACCGAGCCGGCGCCGATCTGCGTGTTGATGGTGCGGCCGTTCAATGACTTCGCCAGGTGCGCGAGCGTGGCGCCCACCACATCTTCGACGGTATTCACTTCGAGATGGATGCGCAGCGCACCGCTATTCAGCGCGGAGAGGTCGAGCAGGCTCGCCACGTAACGGTTGAGGCGGTCTGCCTCCGTGCCGATGATGGTCGCCCGCTCATCGCCTTCCGCTGCCAACTCATACGCCAGCGCCTGGATGCTGGTCAGCGGTGTGCGCAGGTCGTGCGACACGGCTGCCAGCACGGCG
>CBJLQC010000426.1:0-3176 GCA_966424955.1 uncultured bacterium
GCATCGTCCTGGAAGCGCAAAGGAGTCTTCGCGAGCTCGGCATCGCGGTGCGAGGCGTCAGCGTGCCCAGTCTCGAGATCTTCGCCCGGCAACCTGTCGATTACCGGGAGCATGTTTTGCCGACGGCTGTGCGGCACCGCCTGGCCGTGGAAGCCGCCCACCCGATGCCGTGGTATTACTGGGTGGGTAGTGATGGCGAAGTGCAGGCTCTGCACACGTTCGGCGCTTCGGCACCGTACGAACGCATTTACCAGGAAAGAGGACTTACCGCCGGGTTGGTAACCAGGCGCGTGCAGGCGATGCTGCAGCGGGCCGGATCCTGGAGGAAGAAGGAGAGGAGCAGATGAAAACCGCCGAGCGACAACAGCATCGGGAACCTGCAACAGAAAGCGTCATGCAACGCCTGCTGGACCTCGGGCAGAGCGTATGGCTCGATGATTTGCAACGTCGTGCGACCCGGTCCGGGCAGCTGCAGGCCATGGTCGAGGACGGGCTGCGAGGCGAAACGTCGAATCCGACCATATTCGAGCAGGGCGTGACCCGCACGTCTGATTACGACGATGCGATCGCCCGGCGCGCGGCCGGTGACGCATCGGACCAGGAGATCCTGGAAGCGATCATGGTCGAGGACATACAAGAGGCGGCCGACATATTTCGCCCGGTCTACGACGCCACCGATGGCGGTGACGGCTTCGTATCCATCGAGGTCGCCCCGGACATTGCGCGCGACACCGAAGCGTCGATTGCCGATGCCCGGCGGCTGTGGTACAGCGTGGACCGTCCGAATGTGATGGTAAAGATTCCCGGTACGCGCGAGGGCTGGCCGGCGATCGAGCAGTGCCTAACCGAAGGCATCAACATCAATATCACGCTGCTCTTTTCCAAGAAGCACTACCGTGCCGTCGCCGAAGGCTATCTGCGCGCGCTCGAAACGCGGATCGCGCAGGGCCTCCCCGTCGATCACCTTGCTTCGGTTGCATCGATTTTCGTGAGCCGGGTGGATACCGAAGCCGACCGGCGGATTGGGAAACTGGAAGGCGATCGCGCCCACCTGCGCGGTCAGGTGGCCGTCGCGAATGCGCGGCTGATATATGCGGAGTTCCTGCGACTTACGCGCACGCCGCGCTGGCAGGGGTTGGCCGCCCAGGGCGCCCGCGTACAGCGCCCGCTGTGGGCGAGCACGGGCACCAAGAACCCGGAGTATTCGGATGTGCTCTACGTAGATTCACTGATAGGTGCGGACACCATTACCACAGTTCCGCCTGAAACTTTGCGTCGCTTCGAGGATCACGGGACGGTGCGCACTACGCTCCCCGGGAATGTCGATGGCGCCACGCAGGTTTTGGCTGAGCTGGAGGCGGCCGGCATCAGCTTCGCCGACATCAACGAAACGTTGGAGCGCGAAGGAATCGAGAAGTTTACGAGATCCCACTCGAGTCTCTTGCAGGCGATTCGGGACAAGCGAAACGCACGCGGCCCTTGACGACGAGACACATATTCTTCGACGTGGGGGGCGTGCTCGGTACACCCGGCTGGGGGTACGCGCAGCGCGTGGCGCTGGGCCAACAATTCGGCCTCGATCCAGTCGGCCTTGAAAGTCGTCACGCCCAGGTCATCGACCGATTCGAGTGCGGTCGCATGAGCCTCGACGAGTATCTCGATGCCGTCGTCTTTCCCGTGCCGCAAGGGTTCACTCGTGATGCGTTCCGTCAGTCCATGCTGGAGCAGAGCGCCCCATTCCCAGAAACCGTATCCGTGGCCCGCGCGCTCAGCCGGAATCCGCGCTACCGTCTCATGACCATCAACAACGAATCAGCCGAGCTAAATGCGCACCGACTGCAGTTGTTTGGCTTGACGGATGTCTTCGTGGCTTTTTTCAGCTCGTGCTGGCTCGGAGTCAGGAAACCGGACCCGCGCATCTACGAGCTTGCCCTCGCCATCTCTCAGGCGGCGGCCGATCGGTCCGTGTTCATTGACGATCGCGCAGAGAATCTGGGACCCGCGCAGGCGCTAGGCATGGATACGATCGTGTTCACGAATGTCGACGAGCTGATGACGAGCCTGCAAGAGCGGGGCATCGCCGTGTGAAGCGGTGTCGATGCCGACTGCGAAGTCGGTGCCTTCCCAGCGTTGTGCGTCCAACCAGAAGAAGGTAAACCGTATGCTCGAGCCGGGCGGCAATGATGCGCTCGGCAGGTCCACGTACCAGATGCCGAGGTCGGTGCTCGCTGCGACCGCGTCATGTGTGGTTTGCCAATCGTCCGCACTCCAGTGGAGGAGCGCCGCGGCACAGACCTCGATGCGCAGCGTCCTTTGAGCTGGTATGAGTTTCACCTGGTCGCTGAACCGCCAGCTCGCGTGGGGTGAGCTGCGGCGCTCGTGAAGGTAGCGCTGCGCGGCGTAGGGTGGGGTATCGTAGACGCGGCCATCGCTCAGTGACCGTGCCAGCTTGACATATTCCGCATGTGCCCAGGCGAGCGGCATGGCTCCTCCGGATGGGGCGCCATTGTAAAGGGCGGCCGGCTCGATATCGGGTGCGTCCCACACCTGTTCCGGAATGAGGCCGCCCGGATTGGTCTGGGCGCGGATGACGTTCAGGAGGCGCTGTGCTTCGGCTGGACGCCCGGCCGCCAGCTCATAGTGACCGCGTTCACCGGCCAGCAGCGGCCAGCCGCGGCCAACACCGGTGCCGTCGAACGGAGAGCCATCATCATGCTCGCCGTAGCCGTCCCCGTTATATCGATGCCATACCGGTCCCGTCGCGGTCTGTTCTCTCAGCAGTGCGTCGATGACCTGCACCGTATTAACAATGCGTGGGTCATCAGCCGCGCGCAGGCCGTAGCGCACCAGCGCAAGTGCGTCGGGACTGACGACTGCCTGGTAGGAGACGGCAGGCGCGTCGACCATCCGGTTCCTGATCGGCAACAACGGGGTAGTATCACCGTAGAGGCCGGCCCGCGGTGCGATGCGCGCGTAGAAGCCATCGACTCCGAGGCGATCGGCGGCCACGCCGGTCACATACATCCATCGCTCGATGTTTTGGTTCCACTCGTCCGCCGTCTCACGCATATACTTCGCAGCCGTATCGTCGCCGGCTTCATCCGCGAACTCCGCGGCGGCTAACAGTGCGGCGATCTCGACGGCGAGCGTGAAGGGGGGGTACCCGCTGTTCTCTT
>CBJLQC010000427.1:0-3169 GCA_966424955.1 uncultured bacterium
CTCGGCCTCGTCGACCGCCTCCGGGAAGAGATCGACGTGCAGCTGAAAAAAGTCTGCGCCGAAATAGTCACGCCACCAGTTGATCGACATGGGAGGGCAGCTTACCGTATTTTGGGCATATCACCAAATCATCCCACCGGAGGTGACGATGCGACTCCTCAACCGATTCGTTTTCCTGGCCGTGGCGTGTGCCGCCGCGCCGCAGGCAGCCGCGCAAACACAGGGCTGGACCCCCGAGCTGATGCTCCAGGTCAAACGGGTCGGTGGGGCGCGCCCCGCGCCCGATGGCAACCGCGTGGTTTTCACGGTCGCCACCCCCAACATGCGCGCAGACACCAGTGAGTGGGTCTCGCAGATCTGGCTCGCCGACGCGGACGGCAGCAATGCCATCCAGCTGACGCGCGGAGCCCGTTCATCCACGGCGCCGGACTGGGCGCCGGACGGACAATCGATTGCCTTCCTTTCCGGGCGCACCGGCAGCAACCAGGTCTTCCGCATCGCGGTGCGTGGTGGCGAGGCGGAGCAGCTGACCTCGCAAAAGGGGGGTGTGAATGCCTTCCGCTGGTCGCCGGACGGCAAGTGGATCGCCTTCACGGCGACCGATGCCAAAAGCGAGGACCAGGAGAAGGCGGACAAAGAGAAGCGGGATGCCTGGGTAGTCGATGAAGATTATCGCCTGGCCCGGCTCTATGTAGTGCCGACTGCGGCTACTCCGGAGGGCAAGCGCGACGCGCGCCAGCTGAAGATCGGCGACGTCCATGTGCTCGGCTTCGCCTGGTCGGCCAACAGCGGCACGATCGCGTACGTACACGCGCCCACCACGCTGGTCTTCGAGAACACCGACATCTCCGCCATCGATGTCGGCACCGGGAAGATCACGAAGATCGCGGCGACGCGAGCGCAGGAGACGTCGCCCATGTACTCGGGTGATGGCCGCTGGATCGCTTACAAGGCCACGGATGATCCGCCTACCTGGGGTTTCACCGAGCACGTCTATGTGGCGCCGGTAGCCGGCGGCAGCGCGCGGCGCCTGCACCAGACTTTCGATGAACAGCCGGAAGTGCTCGGCTGGTCCGCCGACGGCCGGCAGCTGTACTTCACCGAAACGCACGGCACCGTGAATCGGCTCGCGACATTGCCGGCCGATGGCGGCGCGCCCGTTCTGATAAGCTCCACGGACCTCAACATCAGCGGCGCCGCCATCAACCACGCCGCCAACACCGTGGCCATGTCACTGCAGTGGTCGGACCGGCCACCGGAAGTATTCGTCAGCCGGCTCGATCGCTTCGCGCCGAAGCAGGTGAGCCGCGTGCAGGACCTACCGTCGCTGCCGCTCGGCCGCACGGAAGCAGTGCGGTGGCAGTCAGACGGCCAGGAAGTCGAGGGTCTGCTCACCTATCCGGTCGGCTACACGGCGCGCCAGAAGGTGCCGCTGCTGGTCATCGTGCATGGCGGACCGACCGGCGTCTTCACGCAGTCGTTCATCGCCGGGCCCGGGCCCTACCCCGTCGCCATCTTCGCCTCGCGCGGCTACGCCGTGCTGCGCGTCAATCCGCGCGGCAGCAGCGGCTACGGCCGGGCGTTCCGGTATGCCAATTATCGCGATTGGGGCGGCGGCGATTACCGTGACATCATGTCCGGCGTCGATCACGTGATCGGGCTGGGCGTCGCCGATCCCGAGCGCCTGGGCATCATGGGTTGGAGCTACGGCGGATACATGACGTCGTGGGTGATCACGCAGACCCAGCGCTTCAAGGCTGCATCGGTGGGTGCCGGCGTGACCAACCTGATGAGCTTCGCCGGCACGGCCGATATTCCCGGGTTCATTCCCGATTACATGGGCGGTGAGTATTGGGACGCGTTCGACACGTGGCGCGCCCGCTCCGCCATGTTCAACATCAAGGGCGTCAGTACGCCCACGCTGATTCAGCATGGCGAACGCGATGTGCGCGTGCCGATCTCGCAAGGTTACGAATTGTACAACGCGCTCAAGCGGCAGGGCGTGCGGGTCAAGATGGTCGTGTATCCACGCCAGCCGCACGGCTTGCAGGAGCCGAAGCTCGTGCTCGACGCAATGCAACGAAATCTCGACTGGTTCGATCAGTGGCTGATGAATCGGAAGGTGACGCAGAAGTAAGCGATCGAGAGGCGCTGCGGCGGACCCGCCGCAGCGCTTCGCCGGCAGGCGGGTCACTCCCCTTCGGCCGGCTCCTCCTTGCTGACCCGGCAGCTGCCGACGCCATGTCCACGCACCTCCAGCACCTCGAAGCGTACGTGGTCGTAAACCACCTGGTCGCCTTTTTCGGGGGGCCGGCCAAGCAGCGCGAGCACCAGCCCGCTCACGGACGCCACCTCATCGTGCTCGAGCACCACGCCCAGGGCTTCGCCGACTTCGTCGATGCGCGCGCCACCATCGACACGGAGCGTGCCGTCCGCCTCCTGCTGGATCTCCGGCTTTTCACTAGGCCGCTCGGTGATGTCGCCGACGACTTCCTCGAAGAGATCTTCCATCGTGATGATCCCGGCCGTGCCGCCGTGCTCGTCCATGATCACCGCCATCTGCACTTTCAGCTCGCGCATCGCGGCGAGTACCTGATCGACGCTGGCGGTTTCCGGCAGGAACGGCACGGCGCGCACCAGGTCGCTGCTCAGCTTGAAACCGTTCGTTCCTGTGCGCATGAACTCGCGCACGTGACACATGCCTACAATGTGATCGACCGTGCCCTCGAACACCGGATAGCGCGTGTGTGACGCCGTGCGCAGGAGGGCGCGCAGCATTTCCGAGGTCGCGCCCAGCGGCACGCCGACCACGCGCACGCGCGGCACCATCACTTCGCCGGCCGTCAGATCGCCGAAGTCGAGCAGCTCGTTCACCACGCGCGCCGACTCGCGCCGCAGCAACCCGCCCGCCTCGCTTTCCCGCACGATGAACGCGATCTCTTCGGGGGTGCGGTACTGCTCGCGACCGCCGCGCGACCGATCCACCCCGACCAGCTTCAGCAATCCGTTGCCGAGCCCGTTCAGCCCGATGACGATCGGGTAGTGCGCGGGCGTTCCGAAGGGGCCGTCGTCCCGCCCGAGGTCGATGTGCACCGCGACGTCCCAGTAGAACCCGAACGCCGCCACGACCAGGCTGGCCGTGGTCATGACGAGGCCGATCGGCGCCCAC
>CBJLQC010000428.1:0-3168 GCA_966424955.1 uncultured bacterium
GCCGAACATCCGGCGTGACACTTCGCCGTGGCGCATGGCGACACCGTTGACGTACCGCGAGACGCGGAGCGCGAGGTCCGTCATGTTGAGCATGCCGTCCTCGCCGCAACCGATGCGCTCCAGCGTGCGGGCCCGCTCCTCGCCCAGCACCGAGCGCACCATGTCCATGGGGAACTTGTCATGGCCGGCCGGCACCGGCGTGTGCGTGGTAAACACGCAATGGCGCCGCACCTCGGCCAGCGCGTCCGCGCCGTGCTGCCGTTCGTGCTGCTCCATCAGCGCGAGGCCGAGCAGCGCGGAGTGGCCCTCGTTCATGTGGTAGGTCGAGCACTCGTGGCCGCACGCTTCCAGGACGGCTACTCCGCCCAACCCGAGGACAGCCTCCTGCAACAGCCGGAGCCGCGCGTCACCGCCGTACAGCTGGTTGGTGATGGTGCGATACGGCTCGGCGTTGCCGGGCACGTCCGTGTCCAGCAGATACACCGGGATCTGCCCGGCCAGCCCCTCGACCACAAAGCGCCAGGCCCTGACCTGCACGTCGTGCCCCTCGAGCGGTACTGTGACCTGCGCATCGACCGGCTCCACCACCTCCTCCGGGGACCAGGGCGACGGCCGCTCCAGCTGCTGGCCGTCTTCAATCACCTGCCGGAAATAGCCCTGGCGGTGCACGAGCGTGACCGCCACCAGGGGCAAGTCCATGTCGGCCGCCGCCCTGAGCGTGTCGCCCGCCAGGATGCCCAGGCCGCCCGAGTAGGTCGGTATGTCGTTACGGAGTCCAATCTCCATTGAAAAGTAGGCGACGCCGGGTGTGGCCCGCCGCTGCCTCTTTCGCCTTTCCACCGCCGTACTAATGGTTCTCCTCCTGTCCGTGGGCCGTCCCGGCAGAGGACAGGCCGTGGGGTATACCCCGACAGACTAGTTTGGGGCAAAAAGTCATACTTCCTCCGAACCATAGCCAAAGGTGAAACGTGGGCAAGGATACGCTAACCATCAAAGACAACCGTACGGGTCGCGAGTACGAAGTACCGATCAGCTACGGCACCTATCCGGAGTACGGCGCTTCGATTCCCGCCGCGGCGCTACGCAACATCAAGCAGAGCGATAATGACTTCGGGTTGATGACGTATGACCCGGCCTTCATGAATACGGCGTCCTGCCGCAGCGCGATCACCCACATCGATGGCGATGCCGGTATTCTGCGTTACCGCGGCTATGACATCGCGGAGCTGGCGCTGCAGGCCAATTTCCTGGAGGTGGCTTATCTGCTGTTGAACGGCGAGCTGCCGGCCGAGAAGGAGCTGGCCGAGTGGCAGCGCAACATCACGTACCACACGATGGTGCACGAGAGCGTGAAGACGTTCATGAACGGCTTCCACTACGATGCGCATCCGATGGGCATTTTTGTCAGCACGGTCGCCGCGCTGTCGACCTTCTATCCCGAGTCGCGTTCGGTCCTGAATCCGGAAGCGCGCGAGCAGGAGATCGTGCGCTTGATCGCCAAGGTGCCGACCATCGCCGCGTACGCGTACCGGCACAGCGTGGGCATGCCGTACATCTATCCGGACAATGACCTTTCCTTCAGCGGCAATTTCCTGAACATGATGTTCAAGATGCGCGAGGAGAAATACCAGCCGAACCCCGTGCTGGAGCGCACGCTCGACATCCTGTTCATCCTGCACGCCGACCACGAGCAGAACTGCAGCACCAACGCGATGCGCAGCATCGGCAGCTCGCAGGCCGACCCGTACGTTTCGCTGGCCGGCGCGGCGGCGGCGCTGTACGGCCCGTTGCACGGCGGCGCCAACGAGCAGGTACTCCGCATGCTGCGGGAGATCGGGACGATCAACCGGGTGCCCGAGTACGTGCAGCGCGCCAAAGCCGGCGAGTTCCGGCTCATGGGCTTCGGCCACCGCGTCTACAAGAATTACGATCCGCGGGCCCGCATCCTGAAGGACATGGCGGAGCAGGTGCTCGAGGTGACCGGCCGCACACCGCTGCTCGATGTGGCCATGGAGCTGGAGCGCATTGCGCTCGAGGACGAGTACTTCGTCAAGCGGAAGTTGTATCCCAACGTCGACTTCTACTCGGGCATCATCTACCAGGCGATGGGTTTCCCGGTCGAGATGTTCCCGGTGTTGTTCGCGATCGGCCGCACCGTCGGCTGGCTCGCGCAGTGGCAGGAAATGCTGACCGATGCAGAACAGAAGATCGCGCGGCCGCGCCAGGTCTATACCGGCGCGGACTTGCGCAGCTACGTCGCGATGGAGCGGCGCAGTGGCAATCACGTGGAGGTAACCAAGTGAGTCCTGAAGTCCTACTCGCGGCGTATGTCTTCCTGCTGGCGATCTTCGTCGGCTTCGAAGTCATCGCGCGCGTGCCGTCCATATTACATACGCCGCTCATGTCGGGTACCAACGCCATCCATGGCGTGGTGCTGCTGGGCGCCATGCTGATCGCCGGGGCCGCGGAAACCCCGCTCATGCACGCCGTCGGCTTCATTGCCGTCGTGCTGGGCGCGGCCAACGTGTTCGGCGGTTTCGTGGTGACCGACCGCATGCTGGAGATGTTCAAGAAGAAGCCGGCCGCCGAGGAGAAGTCGAATGGAAATGCGTGAGACGATCATCGGCATCGCCTACTTCGTGGCTGCTTTTGCCTTCATTTTCGGCATCAAGCGGCTCTCCTCACCGGCTACGGCGCGCAGCGGCAATCAGCTGGCGGCCGTAGCCATGCTGATCGCGATTGCGGCCACCGCGCTCGATCGCTCCATCGTGAGCTACTGGTCGATCCTGTTCGGCACCCTGGTCGGCGCCGGCATTGGCATCTATTTCGGGCGTACCGTGAAGATGACCGCGATGCCGCAAATGGTCGCGCTCTTCAACGGCATGGGCGGTGGCACGGCCGCGCTGGTCTCGATCGCGGAATACGTGAAGGCCGGCAGCGCGGAGAATTCCGGCGTCGTGCTGTCCATGATGCTGGGCACGGCGATCGGTGCGGTTTCGCTGAGCGGCAGCCTGATCGCGTTCGGCAAGCTGCAGGAGCTGCTGCCCGAGCGGCCGCTCAAGTACCCGTTCCAGATGCAGCTGAATGCACTGCTGCTGGTCGCCACGCTGGCGCTCGGCGTGATGGTGACGGCAGGGCAGGGCGGCACCACCGCCGTCCTGGCCCTCA